>CANHHS010000053.1 GCA_947460445.1 Opitutia bacterium
CCGACGTCTGGGGAGAATGCTTGTTTGTAAATTGTTTCATCGGCGCCGTCTGCGTTGATATCAACGCGTGCTTCGAGGTAGCGCACGTAAAGGCCACGACGGGATAAATTGCTTAAGGAGGTAACTTCGGAGCCCGTGGCATCTGTCACGTCCATTGTGCCTGCGAGATTCACACTGGCGACAGACGCCAAAGCACGGCCACCTGCACTATCGAGAATCGTACGTCCGCCTGCAGCGGTGAAATCGCCCGTGAGGGTGGCTTCGTTGATGATGGTGAGGCTGCCGGCACCTGTCTTTACGACGCTGCCTGCACCCGCGAGAATACCAACGGAGCTTACTTCGGCTTGGTCGGTGTGGAGAATGAGACGGTAGTCATCCGTTGTGCCGACAATAATTTCTGTCTGCAGCTGGTCGTCATTAAGACCGGCACGTACATTGTGCAGGAAGTTGTAGCGCAGAGCCGACCCATCTGAAAGGTTGGTAGACGTCTTTGTAGGAACGTTGAGAGGAGAGTTCGTAAATTCTAAAACCGAAGAACCATTAAGGATCACAGAGTTTACACCCGTCATGCGCTTGGCTAAGACACGCGAAGAGGCGACACCTGCAGCGTTATTCGTGGCTGTCTCAACCACAACATTGGGTGGAATAGGTGGGAGCCCAGGAATCACTGCATAATCACCTGCACCAAAGTCATGCCAAACATTGAGGAATCCAGAGAGGCGGACCGTTCCCTCGTTAATGGTGAACGTACCTTGAATGCCATTTTGACGAAAGGCGTTACGGCCATCAGGGTCACCGAGAATGTCTGGAGCAAGATCGCTCGGCGTGGAGCCATCGCTACCAGGGCCGGCCACGAATGAAGTAACGTCGAGCGGGAAGTTAAAACCTGTGCCACCATTGCGTCCAATGAACACGCCGGGGCCCACAAAACCGTAACGAATATTTCCAGAGATGCCGCTGAAGGAATTGAGCTGGAGTAAGCCGCCGCCATTTTTGACGACATTACCACCAACACGAAGCCCGGTAACAGGATCAGTTTTGTAGACGACACCGTTTGTACCGGTCACCATCTGCGCGACATCCGTCTCACCAAACTCTTGGAACGAAGCTTCAACCGTCGTCGCGTACTCGCTGTTGATCGTCAAAGTTTGCCCGGCCGTGATAATAACCGAGCTGCCACCCGCAGGATTGAAAACGAGGTTATTGCCTTGGGGTACGCCATTGAGAACCGAAAGGGTTCCGCCTCCGCCGATGGCAGTTACGCTCTCCCCGTCGATGTTCAGAATTGTCACATTCTGATAAGCAAAAGAGTGGGCAGCGGTCAGCAGGCAGGCTGCAGCCACCAACGAGGACTTGGGAAGTCTCATAGGATCCGGATAGGAGTAAAAAATGAGTCTTTTCAGCCTAAAAGGGGTGTCAACGGGATATGGCTCACTTTTAGCACATCCGTTGCTTTAGTTAATTATTTGTAAATAGTCACAAGTACTTACTAAACAATACTTTACACTAGTTATTTTTCGGTTCGTTGACGACAGAAGGGCGGCCGATCTTCCCGCGACGAAAGCCATTTTCTGCCGTGACCCATGCACCCCACAACGCCGTTAAAATCATGAGTATAATTACCATCCGAGTCCAAAACCGGCGCGTCGAATCTTGCATAGACCCAGCCTGCCTCTCTTGAGCACTTTTACAATTTCGATTTACACTTGTCGGTCGAAGCAAGTTTCTTGTAAAACATTTTTACCCCACCGTTCAGCCGCGACCCCTCGGCTTTATGAACACTAAACAAAAACCCGTTGTTGCGGTCGTTGAAGACGACCGGAGCCTTGCCTCGCTCATTGACGAACAGCTCAGCGAAGCGGGTTTTGCCACGCATGTGTTTCACAAAGGCGGAAGCGCCCTGAAACACCTAGAATCTAATCATGCGCATTTAGTACTACTCGATCTCGCGCTTCCAGACATGGATGGCATGGAGCTCTTTGCACGCATGCAGCGGCTACGCGCGCCCGTTCCAGTGGTCATCTTGTCAGCAACCGATAGTGATGCTGTCGTCGCACGAGCCCTGGATGCCGGTGCAGACGATTATATCCGAAAGCCTTTCAACGGTGTCGAATTATGCGCGCGCCTCCGTGCTGTTTTGCGCCGAACAGAAACTGCCCGCGACTTACGTCTCACGCGGAATGCAGATCTTGCCACGGGAGTCTTTGATTTCGGCCCTGCGCAGGTTCACCCCGAGCGCCTTGAGTTAGAATTTAAAAACGGGCAGCGTAGTAAAATTGGCCGCAAAGAACTTGGCATCCTTTTTCATCTCCACGCCAACCCAGGAGTCATTGTGAGTCGCCATGCACTCATTCACTCTGTCTGGGGCGTACACGCTGACATTCGCAGTCGCTCGCTGGATCAGTATGTTGTGAAAATCCGTGAGCTTTTCGGCCGTCACGGAGCCTCACTGAGCTGTTTCCGCACGATTCACGGCATCGGCTATTGGTACGAGCCGGGCCAATAAACTTTAGCTACGCGCAAACTCTGCGAGCGCGTCGGCAACCGTGCTGCGCTGGATATCTGTCAGTTCCGGGAAGATCGGGATGCTGAGCACTTCCTCGGAGAGACGGTGTGATACGCCGAGCCCTTCGGTGCCACGTCCACTATTACGGAAACATTCCTGCCGATCTAACGTCAGCGGGTAATAAACTTCGGAGCCAATTTTTCGGTCGGCTAAAAACGCCTTCAAGGCATCACGCTTACCATTCAAGACACGCAGCGTGAATTGATTCCAGATGCCTTCACCTGAAAAATCTTTTGGGAGGAGGATTTTTGCGCCGCCTGAAGCGCCGGCAGTATTTTCGGCAATGCCCGGCTTACCCAGCAAGGTGCTCTTGTAGAAATTAGCATTTCCAGCGCGCGCACAATTATAGGACGGAAGATGCGGCAGCTTTGCTCGCAACATAGCCGCCTGAAGCGGATCCATCCGGAAATTGGCGCCAACAAATTTATGGTAGTACTTCGGCTGCATACCGTGCACGCGTAAGATGCGCGCACGCTCTGCCAGGCTGTCATCGGACGTCGTCACAAGGCCCGAATCGCCAAAGCCTCCAAGGTTTTTGGAAGGAAAGAAGCTGGTCGCACCAAACTCACCCCAAGCCATCGTCGGCTTGCCTTGCCAACGAGCACCCATCGATTGGGCGGCGTCTTCAATAACAAAGAGCTTATGGGCTTTGGCGAAAGCGGTGGCTGCAGACATGTCCATCGATTGGCCGAAGAGGTGCACAGGCATGATGGCCTTGCAGCGTGGACCAATTTTCCGAGCAGCGTCCGCTAAGTCTAAATTATAAGTGTGTGGATCAACATCACACCACACAGGTTCAGCGCCTAAGCGCACCACCGAGCCGGCGGTTGCAAAAAACGTAAAAGCCGGGAGCAACACTTCGTCACCCTTCCCCACCCCAAGCGCCATGAGCGCTAGTAAGAGCGCGTCGGTGCCCGAAGAAACGCCGATAGCGTGCTTAACGCCGAGCGCGGATGCACAGTCTTTCTCGAAGGCATCCATCTCTGGACCGAGGATAAACATGTTGGAGCTCATCACGCGCTCGAAGGCCGCACGCAACTCTGCCTCGAGTGCGCGGTTCTGTGGACCAAGGTCGAGCAGCGGTACAGGCGTCATGTGCGTAAAGGTTGGGCTGGTTGGCCGCGGGTTCGCAAGACCAACCATAAGCCATAGGTGCCCATCGGTAAGCACCAGAACTGTCCAGCGGTGAGCCCGAGAATATAACCATCTTCGGGCAGGCGAACGGTTTCACAAAGTATGCGTGCGCCCGCGTACAGCATAAGGAATTCGCCGCCGAGTCGGCCTGGGGGCAAGCGTCGCGGGTAACGCAGCCACATCCAAATCATTGGTAGCAGGCCTTCGAGGGTTGCTTCGTACAATTGCGAAGGGTGACTGGGTGGAGAATAAAGTCCGCCGGGAAGAGGGAAAACAACGGCCCACGGCAAATTTGTCGGACGGCCAATCAGCTCGGCGTTTATAAAGTTCGCCAAACGTCCAAGCAATAATCCTGCAGGGGCGCACGCACAGATCAAATCGCCGATTTCATAATATGAGCGACGCCGCGTCCGCGCAAACCATGCGACGCCAAGCCCTGAGCCGACGATACCGCCATGAAACGACATGCCGCCCTGCCAAACGCGAAAAATCATCGCGGGATCGGCAAGAAATTCTCCACCGGCATAAAGAACGACGTGTCCGATGCGTCCGCCAAAAACAACGCCAGCAATGACTGCAGTCAGCAGCGCCGAATCATCTTCGGCATTACGCAGCGGCGCTAAGCCCTGCCGGCGCCACCGAGCCATCAACCATCCGCCAAAAAGAAATGCCGATGCGTAAGCCAGCCCATACCAATATATCCCCTGCAAACCCCAACTTTGCGGAAAATGAATCGCAATAGGGTCCAGGTGGTGAACCCAAAAACCGGGTGTCGGAATCTCGGTCGGCATTGCGTTTAGCTATGCGGCTTTTCGTCGGTCGCAGCCCGCCGACCTGCACGATGTCCGCGCTGGCGCGCCAACTCGCGCATATCTGGGTGCGGATCGTCTTTCTCATAAATCTCCACGCCGAGCAAAGATTCAAAAATATCTTCAAGGGTAATCACGCCAGAGAATGCACCAAACTCATCGACCACGACGGCCATCTGTTGATGACTGCGGACAAGATCGTTGAGCGCGTCACTCAAAGAGGCGTTCTCAGGAATAATATGTGCCTTGTGCATGAGTTCACTCATTTGCACCGCGTGTCGATCTTCGCCAGCAGCCTTCAGTAAATCGCGTCGACGGACAATGCCGACAATTCGGTCAGGGTTGCCTTGCCAGACGGGGAGACGCCCGTGGGGGACGCTCGGGAAGAGCCTCAACACATCCGCAACCGACATCGAGCTATCAAAAGCCGTCACAACAGGTCGCGGCGTCAGAACTTGCGAAACAGGGATATCGTCCAAGCGGACGGCGTTGGTAACGAGCGTACTCTCTGCCAGTGTGATCTTGCCCGCAAGCGCAGCTGCCCGGGCAACGCTACCAATCTCGGCGTCTGCTGCGTCCATTCCGGGCTCTTCTGCCGGCGCAAGGGCGTCATGCATTCTGCCTAAACGACGGAGAACACTTGCGGCACCACGCACCAAGAGGAGCGCAGGTGAGAGGCGTGGGGCGAGCGCTACGCGCATGTGAGCTCCCAATTTCCGGGGCAACATGCCCGTTAGCCACGAAAGTAAAAAGGAGACGGCGATGACGCTCGACGTGATCACGAGTGCGCTCACCCAGCCAGACTCTGCTCTGCCTAAAAGTTTATCGCCGAGCAAAACGCCCCCGAGTAATGCGCTCATGCCGACGCACGCAGTGTGCAAAAGGTCAAAAGCTGCGAGTGTGTTGGCTTTATCTTCGTAGCAGCGATCAAGCACTGCGGCTGTCTTTGGATGGGCAGCACGCAATGCATCAACCTCGTGAACGCGAAAAGCCGTCATCATTCCGTGCAAAACAGAGACCGCCACCGCTGAGCCATTCAGAAGGAGGAAGGCTGGCCAAAGTAGATTCACTTCCATGAGTGGCGAAAGCGTGCGATAAAAAGGCAAAAATGCGAGCGTCAACCAAGCACGCTAGATTGGTTTTGCGAGGATTGACCCGCCACGAATCTTGGATAAAAACACTGTATGGATAATACCAACGCACGTCGTCTCTCTTTGTTGGCCTGCATCCTTGTTCCAGCTATGCCCGCCATCGCAGGAATGATCGCCTTCCGCTCGCAGCCCATTCTCATCGCCGCGGTAACCGGCACCGCAGGCAAGCTTCCCTTCCTGACAAACGTCTTCTTTAACCATTTCACAGCATCACTCCTGCTGCTTTTAGGCATCTCAACAATCTTAGCCTACCTCGCTTTCGCTCAATTAAAACAAAGCGACGCGACAGAGCGCTTTGCAGGATTGCTGGCAACTGTCTGCGCAGCAGCCCTAGTGAGCGTGCTCTATGTCGGATTATTTATCCTCTCTGTCTGCCTGCCGCTTTATGCGAAGCTGACTGAGCGCTGAGCCCGATAAACTGCGAGTTGCTCGAGTAATTTTGATGCGAGCGAGATTGACGCATTCTGCCAAATAACTTGGCCGTCAACATCCTGCCATTCGGTAACAGGCGCACCTCCCTTAGGTAATGTCGACCGTAGGAGCAAAACGGCTTCGGCCTGGCGCGGCGCAGGAACGGTAACTGATTTAACCGACAAACCACTAGATGCCATCAACTGAGAGACGGCTGTGCCTGGCAGACGTCCTGTCGACTCCGCCGGCACACAAAGCTCACCATTGATAACCCAGGCGAGCGATGAACGCGTGCCTTCGGAAACATTACCACGAACGTCGAGTTGTACACCTTCTGTTTCCGCGGGCACACCGAGCGATCTTAGTTCCATCGTTGCCGCCAATGAATTCGCCCAAGGTGCAGACTTTGGTCGAGGCAACCATTCAGGGGTGTCGCGAACGGTGCGAAGATTCCGCAGAATAAATGTCGGCGGCGAAAGCATGAGGCTACGTGCACCGAGTTCTTCAATTCCTTTACCTACGGCTAATCGCAAAATAGAATCTCCAGCCTCAAGCCCTTCGAGCGCTGACCTCCACGCTCGACGATCACCTGAGGCTAAAGGCCCAAGAGGCAGGGACTGATGCCTCATGCCTAAAGCCAAGCGCGCGAGATGGTCCTCAAGGCATTCGATTGTCTTTTGTCGGTAAGCAAATGTCTCGAAGAACTGTACGCCTGCGGAAAAAGATCCGGGTGACACATCGCCAGACACACGAGCTCCATTGCGCCAAACATAACTCATGGCACTAAAACGCGGGCGAGGGCGACGCGCAATGCGAGGGCTTTGCGTAACGACTCGGCATGCTCTCGCGAAGGAATGGAGTCGGCAACAATTCCTGCACCGGCCTGGGCAAAACATCTACCCTGCGTAAGCGTCAGCGACCGAATGATAATGTTAAGGCAGAGGTCGCCAGATGCGCTAATCCAGCCAACGGAGCCTGTATAGAAGCCGCGCGCCACGGGCTCCAAGTCAGCAATCACTTGCATGGTACGAACCTTGGGTGCGCCAGTGATAGTGCCGCCAGGAAAGAGCGCACGGATAATTTCGGCCGGGCCGGCCGCCGTCGCGCGTTCGCCTTCAACTTGAGAAACGAGATGAATGACGTGCGAATACTTCTCGATGGTCATGAACTCGGGGACGCGCACGGTGCCTGGGCGGGAAACTCGCCCTAAATCATTCCGCAATAAATCAACTAACATTAAGTGCTCGGCACGTTCTTTTGAATCGCTCGCGAGTTCGGATGAGAAGGCCTGATCAACATCTTCCGTTCCCGTAAACGGCCGAGTGCCTGCAATAGGGCGCGACGAAACCCGCGTGCCTAATGATTCAACTAAAAGCTCGGGTGATCCACACGCGAGCGTGACGCCAGGCATTTGCATGTATGCCATATAGGGCGAAGGGTTAGTCGCTCTGATAGCTTCATACAACCGGAGCGCGTTACTGGGTGCGGGCAATTCAAGGCGCGTCGAGAGGTTAACCTGATAGGTATCGCCTGCGGCAATCAGCTCTTGGGTGCGCACAACTGCCTGCGCAAAGCGCACGGCATCGAGCGACTCGCCAAGTACCGGGGCGGGCTCCCCGATGGTCGCGAGTCTGGGTGGCGACTGGGTGCAGGCATAATCCCAGAGGCGCGCCAAACGTCGCGCTCTCTCCGTGGCTGCAAAATGTCCCGCGCCATCTGCCTGAGCAGCGTCGACTAACACGACGGCGGTGAGTTCGCTCGTTACTGCATCATAGACAAGCGCCTCGGTAGCTTCGAGAAGGACAGCGCGTGGAAGTCGCAACTCATCGGGCACTGCTCGCACGGGTTCGAGTTCACTCGCGAGTTCGTAACCGAGCGCAACTAACAGGCCGCCCTGGAATGCAGGCCAGCCGGGAATCCGCGGAGCACGGTGCGATTTGACCCACGAGCTAATGGCATCGAGCGCACGGGTGCGCGGCAGAGATTGTGCGCCGCCATCTTGATACATACTGGCGATTCCTTCGGCGTCGAAGCGCCAAGCACGGTGGGCATCAGGTACAACAACTGTATAGCGCCCGGTGCGACCACTCTCGAGCACGGCACAGTGGCGCCCAGGCAACAATGCTTCCCAGCTCGCCGGTAGTTGTCGTCCTGAAAATCGTGCGAGGTACGGGAAGCGCGTCCAACCGTCGCCCGCCGCGGCCCACTCCGACCGAGCGACCTCTTTGTCTGGGCGCGGTAAATCAATCATGCGACTGGGAAGTTAAGATTGTAGCCGATGAATTCTGCAGCGGAGAGAAGTTCGCGCGCTTTTTCTAGTGTAATGCCGTAGACGTGCAGCTCTTGTCGCGAGCCCTTCGAAACAACCGTGATGCGCAACCCGCCAGGAAGCGGCATCACTTTAATGGCGTGGGAGCGCGCACGGATGCCGGCTTCAATCATGCCGCGCGATACGCGTCCATGTTTCTCGAGCAACTTAGCAACAGGGATGGCGGCTTCGATCAGCGTCGTGTGCGCACCCGCCCTGCCCTTTGCTCGTGCCATCTCAAGCGATTTCCCAGCGGTAAGGATGCTTGGAAAGTAATTTGTAGCCAGTCTTGGTAACAACGGCGACGTCTTCGAAACGGCAACCGCCGAGACCTGGATAGTATAGACCAGGCTCAATGGTCACAACATGTCCCGGTAAGAGCGGCTTTTCGTTGCGGAAGGAAAGTGAAGGCTCTTCGTGGACATCGTAGCCAAGGCCATGTCCAAGGCCATGGAAGAAGCCGACGTAAGTGCCTTTGCGATTTTCTGTGACGTAGCCTGCCTCTTTAATGAAATTAGACGCGGCAAAATAAACCTCTGCACCGGTAGCACCTGCACGGAGGGCCTTTAGCGCAGCGCGGTGTGCACCAAATACGGTTTCGATCATGCGTCGGCGCGCAGGCGATGCCTTGCCCTTCACATACGTACGCGTCATGTCGCCATAAAGTCCCGTGGCGCGATTTCTTGGGAAGATATCGACGACGATGGGCTCATGTGCGCGCACGGGTCCGCTACCTGCACAGTGGCAATCAACCGCTTGATCTCCGGGGGCAATAATCAAGCCATGGTCGTTCATGCCATCAGCATCGGACACGGCTTTGTGCACCTCTGCGTGGAGTATTTCGGCGGTGAGAACTTTCCCATTCCAGTGGACGAATCCTTTTTTAATCTTCGCGGCACGGAGAATACGCTCGACGGCAGAAAACCCAGCAGACGAAGCACGATTGCCCGCAGTGATTCCAGCTTCCTCGGCTTTAGTCTTAATCGCGCGCTGTGGGAAAATCTGTGGAGAGCTGCGCTCATCGCGTCCCGTTCCTGGGAGAGATAGTTTTAAGCCAGCTGCCTGCAAAGAGACCCATAAACCTGCAGGGAAGTCATGCGGCACAGTAAAGGAACGCACACCATGTTTCCGGGCAGAATCGATGATGGCTTCGGCCACACCCGCTTTGGGATTCTTTTTTCTTAAAGTCGTGATGATTTCGGTGAGGTTCAGGATGACGTCGAAATCGGACTCATGTTTTGCCCTGCCAACTTCCAACAAGGGCAGGATGCCGATTTTTTTACCTTTTGCGGAAAAGGCCGGGAAGGGATCGCCGGCGTGGAATTGCGAGAACCAGCGCATGTCGGCCGACGTCGTCGGTGCTGCGAAAAGAAGTACGTCTGGACCTTTATAAGAAGCCATGGCGGAGATAAGGGAGAGACTAAAGACTAAGGACCCGCAGAGGTGAAGGGGGAAGTTAGCGGAGGGGTAGTGCACGACGCGCCTACGGCCCGACGATACGCTACGCTGAAGATCGGTGACTTGGTCACCTTGACGACTCGCCTCCAGCTCGACGAAGGTTAGCACCACCTTTTAGCGTCAGATCTTCCTGCTTCCCGTTTGCTCCTTCCTGCTCGGCGTTAGCCGTCTCCTCGTCAGCGTAGCGTCCCGTCAGCGCAGCGTCCCGTCAGGCCGCAGGCCGTATCGTCTGCGTCAGGCCACTTGCCAGCTTCATTGGCGTTGACCGAAAGGGGGTGGAACGTGAGGATGCCAACGGTCCGCGGGTATCGTTCAGTGGTAGGACCCCACTCTTCCAAAGTGGTGACACCAGTTCGAATCTGGTTACCCGCACCCTCTTTTCGTTCACCGC
>CANHHS010000054.1 GCA_947460445.1 Opitutia bacterium
CTTTGGTGCTTTAGCAAAAACGTCAGGAAGTCTTACCCAAGGCAAAGCACTCGCTGCGGTCTGTCAGACCTGTCACTTAATTCGCGGGGAAGGGCAGTCATTGGGGCCCGATCTCAGTGCCGTTGGCGCAATGGGCATCGATGCTATCTTGCGGAATATTCTGACGCCCAATGCCGTCTATGAGCCCGGGTATCGAGTCTATCGCGCGGAGACAGTTAAAGGCGCTCTCGTCGAAGGCTTCCTTGTTTCCGATAAGCCGGATGCAGTCGTTATCCGTGCGCCCGGTGGCTATGAAACGCGTATTGCCCGCGAGGATATTATTAAGTCTGGCTTCCTCGAGCGTAGTATCATGCCCGCAGGTTTGCTGGATGGATTTAGTGATGAACAGGCACGCGATCTCTTGGCCTACCTGCAGTCACTGAAGTGATAGTTTAAATGAAAAAGGCCAAAGGCTTCACGCCTTTGGCCTTTGAATCATTGAGTGCGGTTTATTTAGAAAGCTCGCGTACCTTGATGCTACGGAAGCTGACTTCATTGCCGTGGTCTTGGAGCAAGATATTGCCCGATTCCCACTCGCCGAAGTTAGCACCATATTTTGCATCGGCATATTTACTGCCTGCACGTGCAGTCCGGAAGGCTTCGGAGGTGCGATCGTAACTCACTACGAGACGTCCATTGAGCCAATGCTCGACTTTGGTACCGTCTGTCCGAACGAAAGCATAGTTCCATTGTCCGACGGGGTGCACGAGCTTGTCCTGTTTGGCGGTGATTAGGTCGTAGAGTGAGCCGATGGTACGATTGCCGTCTTTACCGAGTTTCGCGTCAGGATGTTTAGCGTCGTCGAGGATTTGGAACTCTAGGCCGAAGGCTGAACCTGCGCCTTTATTTAAAGCGGGTTGGACGAAATATTTAATGCCGCTGTTGGCGCCTTCAGTAATGCGAAACTCTGTAGAGAACTCGAAAGCCTTGAAGGTTTGTTTGGTGACGATGTCGCCACCGTTGACGGATTCACCGCCGTTACCCGGAAGGACGGTGAGTGTGCCATTACGGGCGACCCAGCCTTTGGCGGGGAATGACTCCGATTTCACTGAGCGCCAAGCATCGGTCGAGGTACCGTCAAAAAGCAGTTTCCAGCCAGATGCTTTTTCAGTTTCGGCTAAAGTGTTTGGTGCAATCTCGTTCAGTATAACGTTGCGCCAGCGATTTTGTGTGCCCGCCAGCTCTTTAGGGATACTATGAACTTGGAATCCGATAAAGCCGGCTTGGTTGTCGCCATCCATAACGTCCACGCGCAGTTGGCCATTGAGCCACGTACGGAAATGCGGACCAATTGCTTCAATTCGCACATGATTCCAGTCGCCTACTTTGGTGAGTGCACGCCCTTGCTCTGTAAAAGCCTTTTCGTTGCCACCCAGAATGCCTGGCACGAGCCACGAGCGACGGCCTTCTTCGTAAAACCCAGCTGTCCACATCCGATTTTTTACAGAATCGGTATCAATTTCGATTTGATAGCCGTGAACACGTCCTGCGGGGATCGTTTGTGTTTTGCCTTTGGCATCCACGAAGGTGGTGGGCTTGTCGTAGGCATGGCTACGGATTTGCACCCCTGAGTTCAGGCGTTCATCCACCTTAAACTCATACTCGAGTACAAAATCTCCGTACTCCTTGTCCGTACACAAGAAAGTGTTCGGCGTGTTGGCAACAGCCGTACCAACGAGCTCGCCATTTTCTAGGCTATAGGTTGCTTTGCCGCCCTTAGGGTGACAGCCGCGGAGAAAAGTCGTGGCATCTTCAGCAACCAGTGTGCTGGTCGCTAGGAGGAAGGGTAGGAGGGTGCGCATAAAATTAGGCGACGTAGTTACGAATGCGGAATGCACCGCGGCCTTCGCGTTTGGCAATCAAGTCGCTATTGGCTTTGTCTGCGAGGGCGCCCGTGAAGAGTTGCGTGCTTGGATCAAGCGTGAGGGCGCCTGTGCGTAGTTTAGCTTCTGCAAATCCGCACTTCGCTAGGTGTTCTGTCGCCCGAGCGGTAGCCTCGGCTAAAGTCGAGTTGGCCTTAATGATATCAGCAATTTCGCCTTGGCTGTGTTCATTGCCAACGCGGTAGGCGACATTGGAGGCATGTACCAATGAAGTTGAAAGGTGGCATTCGCGTACAGGAGCGTGCAAATCGTTCGGTTTGGCATTGCGGATGGCCTCTATCCAGTTGGCCAAATGGCCTTCTTCGCCGCCCGCGACAGCGAGATTCGCGGCAGTGCCAGCAGGTCTTCCGTATCGTTGAATAATCTTACCGTTATTATCGCGTACGGTAGCTGAGACATAGTCAGGGATGTGAATCGAACCGTTTTCACATTCAATAAGGATGCCAATGCCCAAGCCTTTATAAGTTTCCATGCCCCAAGGAATGCGGCTCTCAGTCTTCATGGTGCCGTCCTTTTGTTTAACCTCAAAATTCTGAAGTTTCATTTCGCTGGCATTTTTTGGCAGCCCGCGAACTTCCATAATGAGTGGTGCAGCTGCATAGGCATGCACTGTGACGACGGTGTTGGGAGTTTCGCCGGCGTCATCGAGGCCGATGCGCGCGCCTACGGTAGCGACGGCTGGAGCTAATGAGTCTTCGCCAAGGAACCAGCGAGCGACATCGACTTCGTGGACGCCTTGATTGAGCACATCGCCGCCACCGTAGTTCCAGAACCAGTGCCAGTCATAGTGCACGGGGCCGTAGGAACCGGTACGGACAGAATCAACGACATCGGATGGTCCACTCCAAAGATCGTAGTTAATGTTTGAGGGTATCGCTTGTTTGACGGCTTTACCGATAGATTGGCGCGGCTTGTAACAGATACCGCGGGCGAGTTTGATTTTACCTAATTTGCCTGAGCGAAGATAATCCAAGGCAGCTTTTAAGCCAGGGCCTGAGCGGCTTTGGGTGCCCGCTTGGGCGATAAGCTTAGGGAATTTCGCAGCGGCAGCGACAAGCTGCCGTCCTTCCCACATATTGTGTGAGAGTGGTTTCTCGACGTAGAGATTTTTACCGGCTTCGAGGGCCCACATGCCGTTGAGCACGTGAGTGTGGTTGGGTGTGGCGACGATAATGGCATCGAGGTTTTTATCTTCGAGCATCCGACGCGCATCTTCGTAACCTTTGGCGCCTTCGTGCGCTTTAAGACCTGCGGCAAGGACAGTGCTATCGACGTCGCAGAGTCCCGCGATTTCAACGCCTTTGATTCCTTTGGTTGCCGCAATGAGTTGAGCGCCGCGACTACGGAATCCAATGACCCCAATGCGCATGCGTTCATTCGCGCCAGCTACCTGACCGTAGGTTCGTGCACTTAAGCCGACGTAAGCGGCGCCAAGGGCAGTTGTTTTAAGGAAGTTGCGGCGGTTCAAGGGGTACGTTGCCATATGCTTATTAACAGCGATTTAGGGGTTACGTTCCAAGTTCATCTTATCCACTTTAAGCAGTTGTTCTGCTCAATTTATCAGCACTCTTAGCCGATACAGCCCTTATGAATGCTTCAATCTTGCCAGAAAGGGGTAGTTAGTCAGTTTTCAACTCTGTCCTTTTGGACAACCACGGAGAGGTGGCTGAGTGGCTCAAAGCGCCCGTTTGCTAAATGGGTATACCCCAAAAGGGTATCGAGGGTTCGAATCCCTTCCTCTCCGCCACTTTTGAAAGAGACTAAAGACTAAGGCCTAACGACTAAAGTCTTCCATGTCAGGTTATCTGGCTGTGCCGCATTTGGGCTGCTCTTTAGTCCTTAGTCATTCGTCTTTAGTCTTCCTTAAAAGGCATCGGGCGAAGCCCGGAGCGAAGCTAGTTAAAACGGTAAATGCTACCGGGTAATAAAACTGCGGCCTTCGGCTTGGCACCAGAGCTGGTAAATATTGATGACGTTTTTTCGGATACCTTTAACGGGTATTTTAAGAAATCCCTGGCGTTTGGCGGCTTCGAAAAGAATGCGTTCTTTTTGGGTAAGCCGGTGTCCGACTCCGCGATTACCGATCTTACCACGTGTCGATTCTCCGCGGCTAAGGCGTTCGATATCGTTTTTATCGGGTTTGGGCATCGAGGGAATAGTGGAGAGAATGTGCCAAAGTGCAAATTAGCCTAATACACGACCAGCCCTTTATGAACAGTGCTTTTGGGAGGGGCTATGCTGCGTAGGCTTGGCTGATAGCGGCCGCGAGCTTCCGGCACTTTTCGCCAACCTTGCCCGTATCGTGTTCCACAATCGTTACAGTGACGGTATGGTAGGACACTGTCATATCAGGATGATGGTTTTGCTGGTCAGCAATTTCCATAACCTGATTGGCGAATCGCCGCACCGCGTTGTAATCGCTGAAGCAAAACGTTTGCCGTAATTTGCCGTCACTTTCTTGCCATGTATTCATCGGGTATAAGTGAGCGGTTTTTAGGTATTGTCTCCCTTAATCCATCCATGTGCACGCACAGGCTCTACCAAAGACCTATGCCCGCTTAGACAGTCCAGCCTTTGCGATATGGCCTGCTGACGAGCGACTGCGCTTGTTCATTGTTGGTAATACGCATTGCCGCTTGGTCCCACAAAAGTTTGTTTCCAGGAACTTGCGTGGCGATTGTCCCAAGTAACACAGTTTCCGTAAGCGGCCCGGCGTAGGCGAAGTTCGCGGTTGTCTCAGGACCTCCGAGGGCGGCATCGACCCAGTCATGGTAGTGGTTGCGTGCTTCGACGACTTCAATTTCAGCAACTTTACGTTCATCTTTTTCCCCAGCTGCGAGTTTACGTTTTCGTCGAGTTGCGTCGCCCGGCGACAGCGTGACCCCGTATTTCTCAACTGGGAAAAGCATGGGGTTTCCGACGTGGGGTAAAATGACAGTGCCTTCCTCGCCTACAAACAACGACCCTTCCCTCGGTAGGCTCATGCCAGCGGGCATTTGGGCGAGGGCTGGATCCGGTTGGCGTCCACCATCGTACCAAGTGACGGGTAGGGTTGTCTCCGCTGTGAAAGGTGTGCCTGGGAAAATGTAGTGTACCGTTTGCGACGCAGACCATGTCTGTGGATTCACGCCACTATTCTCTGCAATCACACTTATAGGTGCGGTTAATCCGAGTGCCGTGAAAACAGGATCGAAAATATGACAACCGAAGTCACCTAAGGTGCCTCCGCCAAAATCTTTCCAATCGCGCCAATTCGCAGGGTGATAAACCCCGTTGGCGTAAGGTCGATCCGGTGCGCCACCCAGCCAAAGGTCCCAATCTACGTTAGCCGGAGCCGTTGCTGGGTCTGGTAGTGAGGTGCGCTGAGTCCACTGATTCCCTTGATTGGCTTGCCATGAGTGGATGGCCTTAATTTTACCAATACGACCTGAGCGGATGAGGCTGACCGCTGTACGGTATTCGCTGTTAGAATGAATTTGAATGCCCATCTGGGTGCGGACTCCACTCCGTTTGGCTTCAATTTGCAGCGCACGTGTTTCGGCGATGGAGTGTGCCAGGGGTTTTTGTAGGTAGACGTGTTTTCGTAACCGCATGGCCCGAAGAGCGGGCAGGGCATGCATATGATCAGGAGTGGAAATCGCCGCTGCGTCGAATTGATCGCCGAGCTTTTCGAACATTTCTCGGTAGTCACTAAAATGGGCAACGCCTGGATTGGTCGCATTCGCTGAGCCGAACCGATTTTTATCTATATCACAGAATCCGACATAACGCACTTTAGGATGCGAACCGATTTGTTGAATATCGTCTCCACCTTTCCCGGCGCAGCCAACTTGAACTAACTGAAGTTTGGAATTAAGGTTTTGTCCGCGAACAAGCGCCGGGAAAACGAATGATGCGAGTGCGGTTTGGTGTAAAAACCGTCGACGCGAAAGTGCCATAACTTCTGCTCCGTTACTTTATTTGCCAGGAACTGCAGCAACTTCAGGAGCGAGCGTCACAGTGTTTCTTTCGAAATCGAGTGCTGTTGGTTTACAGGTCAATTGGTAGAAGGGTGATTGCGTATCTTCCATCATGTCAGACCAGCGCACGAGTTCGCCTGAGTACGATGACATACGTCCCATAATGGCGACAGCGGTAGATTCGGCGACTTGCTTGGCTTCGTTCATCGGTTTTCCAGCAATAACGCCTTTGATGAGCTCGACGTGCTCTTGCACGTAGGCGTTCTCAGCTTCGAGTTTAATCGCAGCGACTTGCACGGCTTTACCCGCAATTTTGCCACCACCAAAGGCCGTGCCTTCAGCTCCAGTAAAGAATTCACCGACGCGACTCCATGTACCCGAGATCTGACGGCACTGGCTGTGAATGTGAACGCCGTCGCCGAAATCATAATCGACACTGAAGAAATCGAACTGGTTACCAGTTTCGCGACGGGCACGTCCACCAAAGCCAACCGCCGAAACAGGCAGGCGTCCAAGGAACCAAACTGCTACATCCAAGTTATGCACGTGTTGTTCGACGATATGGTCGCCGGACATCTCCGTGAAGTTGACCCAGTTACGTGCCATGTAATCGGCATCGGATTCCCCAGCGTTGCGACGTTTGGTCCAGGGCACCACGCCATTCCATTGCACGACGCCGCCGCGGATAGCGCCGATAGCGCCTGCATCGATGAGTGCTTTGTTGCGTTGGTATTCTGCTGCGTGACGGCGTTGTGTGCCCGCAACGACGGCTAAACCTTTGGACTGAGCTTTGACTCCTGTCGCAATCACCGAGCGGGCGCCTGCAGGATCTACCGCAACGGGTTTCTCAATAAAGCAATGTTTGCCTGCATCTACGGCCGCCGCGAAGTGTATAGGGCGGAAGGCTGGCGGTGTTGCCATAATCACATAGTCGCAACCACTCGCGATGACCTTTTGGTAACTATCAAAGCCGCCAAAACAACGCGCCGGTGCTACCCCGACTTTTGCACCGAGCGCAACTGCTTGGCTGGCGAAGGCGTCGCCAAGGGCCGTCACTTCGACAGGGATGCCAAGAATCTTTGCGGCCTCGCGGAAGTCATTGAGTGCACCCGTGCCACGGCCGCCGCAACCAATGACGCCAACTTTAAGTTTATCGGGTTTTGTCCCGCCGATAGCGAAGGCACGCGGCGAGAGGGCGACTGCAGCTCCGGCGAGCGTGAGCGAGCTGATGAACTGTCGACGGTGTAGGGATGACATGTTTCATTAGATGACAGTCTGTAAGAAAAGTTCCAAATGAATTGTCGATTGTCGGGAACCTGAATTCGACCAAAGTGGTCACAGACACTACCCCTATGTCGTTACTCCCTCGTCGCAGTTTCATTCAGAATACTGGCCTCGCTGCTGCTGGCCTTGCCTTGGTCCGTCCGCTGCTCGGAGCAGATGCGCCGCCCGCTGCTGGTCTCAAAATTGCCGGTGTTGGCGTTGGTGGACAAGGTGGCTACAACATTCGCGCCTGTGCGAAAGCAGGAGCAGAAATTGTCGCTCTGTGCGACGTGCACCCGGCGAACTGTACGGGACTTTACAAAGATTTTCCGAAAGCTTCAACGTACACTGATTTTCGAGTGATGCTTGAAAAGCATCCTGAGATTCAGGGTGTCGTCATTGCGACACCGGATCATACGCACGCTTGGATTGCGATGGCCTGCATGCGCGCTGGAAAGCATGTCTACGTTCAGAAGCCTATGGCTTACACGGTGCGCGAAGCGCGTTTGTTGCGCGACACTGCACGCGAGTTAGGTCTCGTTACTCAAATGGGCAATCAAGGTCACTCTGGCGAAGGCATCCGCCTTATTCGTGAGTGGATTGATGCTGGTTTAATTGGCGAGGTGCGCGAAGTGCATGCATGGACGAATCGCCCGCTTTGGCCGCAAGACACCGGAACGAAACGTCCAACCGAGACACCACCCGTGCCGGAAGGTCTCGATTGGAATCTCTGGATTGGTCCAGCGCCGATGCGCCCTTACCACCCTTCGTATCATCCGTGGAGCTGGCGTGGCTGGTGGGATTTCGGTACAGGTTCACTCGGCGACATGGGTTGCCATATCATGGATCCCGTGGTGACAGCATTACGCCTTGGACACCCCGTGAGTGTCGAGGCCACCATTCCTACTTTCTATCCTAACAAGAGCGAACTTGAGAAGAGCCCTGGCGAATCCTACCCGCGTGCTTCAATTGTACGCTATCGATTCCCTGAGCGACAAAATCTTCCCGCAGTCGAGTTTACGTGGTGGGATGGCGGCTTGATGCCCTCGCGGCCTGCAGAACTTGAAGAGGATATGCCGTTTGGTGATTGGAATGGCGGTTGCCTCTTCATCGGCACGAAAGGTAAACTTACCTGCGGTTGCTACGCGGAGAAACCGCGACTGCTGAGTCCTGAATTACGTGAAGCTGCGAAATCAGTCCCGAAGAACATTCCACGTATTCCCGGTGCAGTTGGGGGGCATGAAGCGGACTGGCTTCGTGCAATCAAAGGCGGCCCTGTGCCATGCTCCAACTTCGAAGTCGCAGGCCCTCTCGCTGAGACAGTGCTAATGGGTAATCTTGGCATTCGCTTCCCGAATCGACGTCTACTCTGGGATGGCGCCGCCATGAAGGTGACCAACGACGCTGAGGCCAATAAATATGTCCAGCGCGTTAACCGCGAAGGATTCTCATTCTAAGATAACTTAGATCCGGCACTCAAAGACCTCAAGTTTCCCATTCGGATTACGCAGAATTTCCGTAGGGAAGGTGAGTTCGACGGTGAAGTTATGCTCAAGGTTTTTGAGCAAGATATCGATGAGGTCCTTTTGCTCAGCTTCCGTGAATGCGCGTGCGGCTACAATTTGGAGTTCTACTTTTTCTAAGGAGTGCTGAATACATTTGAGCTGCCGAATGCCTGCATCGTCATATTTTTTGTAGATAACAAATTCCCCGAGTCGTGGCATGCGATTTTCGCCATTTGGTAGGAGTAAACGGTTACGGGTTCGGCCGTGAATATGTTGAATGACGGGTAAGCCACGTCCACACGAACACGGTGCGCCATATTCAGCGATATCACCGATATCATAACGTATAAATGGTGTGACGAAGTTGTTGAGACTTGTGATGACGACACGTCCGCGTGTGCCAAGTGAGCAGGGTCGACCATGTTCATCCACAATTTCGATCAAAACACTTTCTGACTGCACATGGTAGTGGTCGTTCTTTGGGCATTGGAGGGCAAGGTACCCCATTTCCTCGCAGCTATAGATGTCAGTTACCTTAGCTTGCCATTTTTCTTTCAAATAGGTGCGGTGTTCTACGGAGAGCTTTTCGCCGACACAACGCAGCTCGATGATTGCTGGTAGCTTTACGCCTTTTTGTTCTGCGTGACGTGTGAGTGCGACGAGGCTTGAAGGGAATGAAAGTAGGTAACTTGGTTTTTCGCGCAGCAGCCATTCGAGTTGTCCGTCAAGTGGACTGGATGCATTCAGGAATACGGTAGGACCACTCACGAATACCTTATCAATACCTGCACCCCAGTTTTCCGTTTGTACGCCGGCAGGAGCGAGCGCGTAATCGGGCGGTGCCAAGCGGATGGCACCAATTTTTTTAGTAAAGTCACGGCCATGCCACAAATGTTCGCGGGTCGAAAGTGCCCGCCAAATGGTCTGGGTGATTGACGATCTTCCAAATTTCAAAGGTTGCCCCGTTGATCCAGATGTTCTCGCCACAACCATCTGTCCATGACCTTCAGGCATTTTTTTTGAGCCGAAATCATCGCCACAATCTTGGTAGTCTGTGCGTTGTGAAATGGGGATCTTTTCAAAAAACGCTCGGTCCATTCTTTCAGGCATCTGTATGCCATGTTTTTCAAATAATTTCGTGTAATACGGGACGTTTTGTTGAGCGTGTTTAAGAAGGATGCGTAATTGCTGGAATTGTGCCGTCTCAATTTCGGCGTCAGATTTCCACTGCGATTTCTCTAGTTGATATAGCAGGGCTAGTTGGAGGGATGCCTGTGAGTCAGGTATGGCTGGAAACTGTATACTGCCCAGGGCCGAGAGAGGTGATGGGGTTTCCATGCGGTAGAATGCTTAACCGATGCATCGACGTTGAATCAAGGCACTTCCTC
>CANHHS010000055.1 GCA_947460445.1 Opitutia bacterium
GGTTAAGCGCGATGACAGGCGGCGAACTTCTTCCAGGAAGTGTGAGATGTAGATGATAGAAATACCGCGGGCAGCCAAGCGGTCGATCAATTCAAATAAGCGTTGGACATCCGCCTGGGCCAATGAACTGGTTGGCTCGTCGAAGACGATGACTTTACATCCGAGTGCGAGAGAACGGCCGATTTCGATGATTTGACGTCGGCTAATCGAGAGTGAGCCAGCAGGAGCGTCGACATCGATGTCGCCGTGGCCGAGGCCAGCAAGGGTTTCGTGGGCAAGTTTACGTGCTGCCCCGCGATCCAATAATCCTCCGCGAATAGGTTCAGCACCGAGTACAAGGTTCTCGGCAACAGAGAGGTGAGGGGCGATAGAAAGTTCTTGGTAAATCATGCCCACGCCACTTGCCCGGGCTTCTTGTGGGTCGCGCGGTGCGTAAGGCTTACCATCGAGCTTCATGGTGCCTGTGTCGGGAGCATGAGCGCCCGACAGTACTTTCATGAGTGTACTTTTGCCCGCACCATTCTCTCCGACCAGGGCATGCACCTCTCCGGGCAAAAGGATGAGGTCAACGCCGCCTAGTGCTTGGTTGCTACCAAAGGCTTTCGTGATGCCTTGCATCACGAGTCGAGGTGTCACTTGGGCGTCTGCCCTCATTCCCTTAATTCATCTGGGGCTTGATGACTGCTTGGACGGCGCTGGTATCGACATTCTCTTTGGTTACCAATACCGAACCTGTGTCCGTTTTATCTAAAATAGATTGTCCGCGAATCTTAGCCACAGCTGCTTCCACAGATTTACGTCCCATGGTGAATGGGTCTTGAGCAATAATCCCGGTGATCTCGCCTTTGCGAAGTGCGTCAACGAGTGCGATAGTAGGGTCAAAGCCGACAAAGCGCACTTTTCCAGCTAGCCCGTTTTGCTGGAGAGCCTGTAACATGCCAATCGTTGTGCTTTGGTTGCAGCAGAAGATGCCATCGGGCGCACGATCGCCTGAAAAACGCAGAAGTAACGACTTCGATTTTTCAATGGCTGAGGCAGTGGTTGCGCCGCCGTATTGATTGCTGCTGATAACTTCGATGCCTGGCGAAGCCTTGATGCCTGCAAGGAATCCTTCTTCACGAGCGTCGGTTGAGGCAGAGCCAACTTGGTAGCGCAGCATGATGACGCGACCTTTGCCGCCGAGTTGTGCGGCCAAGCCCTCGCCCGCCTTTTTACCAGCAGCATAATTATCTGTGCCTACGTAACCTGCGCTTGCACCTTCAGCTTTGGCCAATGGGGAATCGAAGATGATAACGGGAATGCCTGCTTCTGTTGCTTTGACCGCCTTATCGCGCAAGGCAACTGCATCGAGTGGAGCAAGGCACAGTGCGTCAACTTTACGTAAGATGAGTGTGTCCACCATGGCCATCTGCTGAGCGCGGTCGTCTTCTTTTTGAGGTGCCGACCATACGATTTCGACACCCAGCTCGCCGCCGGCTTGTTTAGCGCCTGCTTCAACCGTTTTCCAAAATACGTGCGAAGCGCCTTTGGGAACGAGTGCAATGACAGGCTTGCGTGTGTCTTCTGCAAAAACGGATGCAGTTAAGCAGGTAATGAGCGTTAGAATATGGATTGGGGTACGCATGGGGTTATTCAGGAGAAAGGATCGGGGAGGGGATGGTTTCCGCGGGCTGACTATAAGCAGGCAACTGTGCAAGCGTGTCTAGCGGGATGATGTCGCCGCGATTAAGTTTCTTGAAAGTACTTTCGTCGACGCGAACGGTCAAAACGTCAGTGTCTTTATCCCGAGCCACCGCGACGTAATAGACATGGGGTGATTCGCGCGTCAGTACGAGAAGCTTGTCCCCAATTTGGCTGCTATATTTATAGCGTCGGCCACCGACATCGACTTTTGAGACGACTTTATAGCGCTCGCGGGCCATGAAGACGTCATTGCTGACGCGTGTGCTGGTTGGTTCGCTACAATTTAAGAAGACGGAATCCCACGGCAAGAAAACGGTGTCTTCGTTAATACGGAAGCTAACGAAAACCCGACGACGTAAGAGGTCGGATTTTAAATTAGCCGTTTCCGTTAACCGAACCTCCCCTTGCTCGTTACTTTCGAAAGTGTTTTTGGCGTTGGCGATAACCCATGCCCCGAGCTCTGCACCAGTAGTGAGATTGAAATCGCTCCAAACTTTTCGACGGGCATCGGGGTCAACGTTGATGCGCAGGCGATCCCGTAAGTGAATGATTTCGTTAGCAAAATCGCGTAACCGTGTTGCCCATCCTAAGTAGGCTGAAGCGTTCACCGTTGCGCTGGTCTTGGGGCCTTTGCCTTCCGCAATTTTTTCTGCCTCGGATGCGCGGAAGTTTACCTTATCAATCGCCGCCGCCAATTCGTTGAGCTTCAGGGTGGCAAGGTCAGCCCGGAGGCGAGCTGCTTCAGGGATGTCGCTGGCTTCGGGGAACTTTGTCAGCAATTCATCGCGCAATGGCTCAAATTCTTTATTATCTAGGAGCGGTGATAGAATGAGCTGTAGGGTGTCGGTTAAGGACTTTGCTTTGCGCAAAGGATCTGCAGGAATGTCTTTTTCCAGCATGTAGAGCGTGACCTTGGGCTGAAGCGTGATGGAGAAATTATTAAGCGGCCCGACCAGCGTTTCATTATTTAAGGTTACGGTTAGGGTGACGTTATAAGCGCTGTCGTCGTTTACCTGTAACCTTTGGAGTAAAAGCGGTCCGCAGGGTAGCCCGCCAGGAGGTTCGCCAAAAGGAACAACAGCCGCCTCTTTAGCATGACTCTCATAGTCAGCTGCTCGTTTCACAAAATTTTGCCACTGGGCGATAGACTTCGTGTCTTCACTTACCGCGCTATTGGCTACGGCTTTAACCGTTTCGCTCGCTGCAGGCTGCGCGAGCAAGAAAGCCCCGCCCAGGACGCCTAATCCAATGCTGACGAAAGTTGCGATGGTGCGTACTGAATTTTCGCGTCGGATAGAGGTTTCCTTTTCTCGAATGAGAAAATCGGCCTGAAGTGGGGATATTTGGTCGACGGTTGCGGAGTCTGCCAAGCCATACATTAACAATCGCCGGCGGGTGTCATGTTCGAGTCGTGGTAGATCTGGTTCGGTTTCTGTAGAGCTTTCGGCTTTTTCGTTGGTTTGGCGTGTGAGTTTGAGGCCGCTGTTGAACGAGAAGTGATTGGAGAGAGGTTCCCAGTTCTCAGATCCCACCGGAGCACACAGGGTCTCTGCTGTAACTTTTCCAGCATGAATGAGGTCTTGTACCTCATATTCTGAGAGAGGCCCTTGGACCTCGTCATTAATGTATAAGGCGAACTGACGCATAGTTTGCGTTGTGGTAGGGGGTTAAAGAGTTGTCGGGCTAAAGAGGGGTGGCAAGCCCTTACCTGTTAGCGGGTTGTCTTTGCATCCCTACGACTTTTCAGTCATGCCTTATTCTGCATGTCGGACGCAGGTCTCCATTCGAGCCAGAAGCAGATTCAGGGCCACATATTGACGCCACAGTTGCGCCAATCGCTCCGTATTTTGCAAGTGCCCGCGACGGAACTCTTGGCAACTATTCACGAAGAGTTAGCAGGTAATCCGCTATTGGAAGAAGTCGATGGTTCAGGTGCCCCGTTGTCCGATTCCGCCGAGCCTGTTTCTGCAGAGTCCGATAGTGAAGGCGAAGGATCGAAGGAACTTCGATTAGGTGATGATGACTTTGATGCACTTAAACGAATGAAGGAAGATTGGGATGACAGTTACTACGAAGAGGTTCGCTCTCAGGGGTATTCCGCAGACGACGAAGATCGTCGTCGTCACCAACTTGAATCGGTTACGGGCGACGCTTCTCTGTCAGAACATCTTTTAAACCAATCGCGTTTGGCGACCTCGGACCCTGAAGTTTTACAAGCCATCGATCATTTAGTGAATGCATTGGATGAACGCGGGTTCTTGGAAGAAGACCTCTCGAGTCTGGCCCTTGCGCAGCAACTTGATTACGGGAAAGTTCTTGAGGCGCATGGATTACTACTTGGTTTTGAGCCAGCTGGTATCGGCGCACGTAACCTACAGGAGTGCTACCTTGCTCAGCTTCGTGCCCAAGGAAAAGATAGCACAGACGCAGTGAGACTAGTTACGGAAGCATGGGAACCTTTAATGGCACGTCGACTTGATGAGTGCGCACGATTGCTTAGTTTAAGTCCTGATGGCATGCGTGCAGCACTCGATGTACTTGCTCGCCTCGAGACTGCCCCTGCGCGCCGTTATCGCCGGGATGAAAATCGTCCAGTTACGCCCGATGCAACTGTTGTGCGTGGCGCAAATGGCAAATGGCAGGTGACGCTCGACGATCGTCATGTGCCGCGACTACGCATCGCTCCTGCTTACAAGGACATGCTGGCCGGGCGGGCGCTCTCGGATAAAGACCGTGAGTATATCTTGGAACGTATGAAGCAGGGCAGGTTCTTGATTGGGGCTATTGAAGAACGTCAACGGACGCTCGAGCGTTTGGCGCACATCCTCATTAATCGACAGGCAGATTTTTTTGAAGAAGGCCCTTCAAAGCTCAAGCCGCTAACGATGGCGGATGTTGCGGTAGAGTTAGGCGTCCATGAAACAACGGTTTCACGTGCCGCCGCTAATAAGTGGATGATGACGCCATGGGGTCTTCGTGAATTTCGTTCGTTCTTTAGTTCTGGTGTGGCGATGGAAGATGGTGGCTCAGTCGCGGCGACAGGCGTGCAAGAACTCATCGCAGACTTGTTGGCTCGCGAAGACACTTCCGCTCCTCTATCCGACGAAGCTATCACCGCAGAGTTGCAGAAAAAAGGCGTTAAAATTGCTCGGCGTACGGTTGCAAAATACCGTGAGGCCCTTGGGCAGCCTTCGGCGCACATGCGTCGTCGTCGTCTCTGAGTTCGACTAGTTTTACGGAACGACAGACTTTGCTTCAGAGTTCAATCGCCTTGCCTGGCTCCGGGTCGTGTACCCGGGTTCCTGGCAGTGCTTTAGCGAGGGCTTCTTTCATCCATGCGCGGGCGGGAGGGTCGCCGTGTGTCAGCACAATATCTTTGGGTGCTAAGTCTCGCGCAAACTGGATGAGTTCCTCACGGTCAGCATGTCCGCTTAAGTGGAAGCGCTCGACTTCTGACCGGACAGTCGCGGTGTAGTCTAATCCTTTGAACTCAAAATTTCCGCCCTTAGGAGTGCCGATGAGCTCACCACCTGGGGTAGCAGGATCGCAGTAGCCGACGAAGAAGACTGCACTCTTAGGGTCATCAAGAATGTTTGCGGCGACGCGCCAGGCAGGGGTTTTTTCAACCAGCATACCGCTCGACACGAGGTAGATGCCGGCCTGTCGCATACGTTTGCCGGGTTGGGAGTATTCTTTGCGCAAAGCAATGACGCCCAAGTCTTCCAACACCCGCCGATCAAACTTCAACTGCTTGGTTTTTTTGGAAGCGTCGGAAAGGTAATCACACAAGTCGAGTCCGAGTCCTGAGCAGAAAATCGGCGCGTCAGCGAGTTGTCCGCGATCGGCAGCTTCATCCAAGAACAAAAGCATTTCTTGCATCCGCCCAAAGGCAAAGGCGGGAATGAGTACGGATCCGCCACCGTCGAGGATTCGGTTAATCGCACGGAGGAGTCGCGTCTCTTCGCTACTGCGGCTCATGTCTGGAACCGTTGTGGTGGCGCCTCGGGTACATTCCATCACTAACACATCCACGGGTGTGCGCGGAAATTCAGCACCACCCACGGTGCGTTGTGCAGTGAAGTGCACGTCACCTGTAAAGAAAACGCGTTTGCCTTGGTGGACGGCTGAAAAACCGAAGGCACCCGCAACATGTCCGGCAAGATGGAAAGTTAGTTCGATTTCATCGGCGCCTCGTCCGATGCGTCGTGGGTTATTGATGGGTACGGCCGTTAGTGCGTGATCGAGACGTTCGACATCGCTCGGTGTATACATGGGCAAATCTGCATTGCCGGTTTCTTCCTTCTGACGTGTCATCACGTTGATGGAGTTGCTCAAGAGGCGCCGCGCGAACAAAGTGTTAGAACTTGAAGTCAGGACTCGAGCCTTAGGATGTTCTCGGACAAGTATCGGCATCGAGCCGAGGTGGTCGAGGTGGCAGTGCGTTAAGATAATTGTGTCAACCGAACCCTTAATAAGCCGTAGCTGCGGCAAAGATTCTTTGCCAACATGCTTAGGGTGCATGCCTGCATCGACGACCATCTTGTAGTCGCCAAATTCAACGAGCATACAATTCGCACCAATTTCTCGGCCGCTATTAAGGTCAGTGATGCGCATCTTTAGGAAAGAGGAGGCTCCATGGTAAATTCAGGAATGCGAACAAAGACCGACTGCCCCTTGTCATCAGTGCCGTGGAAGGCTCCAGAGGCCCGAAGGGATTTGTTGGTTAAATGATAGCTATTGTACCGAAAGACCTCTCCGGGTGCGAGTTGCGGTGTTTGCCCCGTAATACCATCGCCCTCAATAACCTCGGTTGATCCATCAGCCGATTTCAGGATCCACTTTCGACCCATGAGTGTGACGGTTCGGTCTGAAAGGTTAGCAATACAGAGGAAATAGACAAAGGCATGGGGAGTCTCGGGTGGAAAGTCAGGACTTCGGTGATGGACGACCTTCTCCACAGTCACTTGGAGGCCTGGTAGTTCGAGCGGACCCAGTTCGGGCATAGGTTTAGACAAGGGTATGATGCCGAGATAAGGAAGGAAAATACAGGGATTAAATGGAGTCCTCCTTGCCCTTAACCGCTTGAATGTACACTTTAGGGTAATGCCACCCGCGCACGCCAAGCATGCCGCCGTGAGCCGTTTCCCGCGGAGGTGGGCATTTATTGGGGCATACCTTCTGTTGTTAGCATGCTCATGGGCATACCAGCGTTTTTTTGAAAGTGCGCCAGGCTCTCCTCCGCAGGAGATTAGTTTAGTTAATCTCAATAGCCTGAGGGATTCTAAGTTACCAGTTGTTGTGATTCCGAGGCTTCCTGATGTTGGCGGAGCCCATGCACTCTCGAAAGAGCTAATCGTACAAACTAAAGGTGCAGTTTATCGTATGACATGGCCAGCGGCGTATTTTCAAAAAGTGCGGTCCGATAGTTCTGCCCGTGATATTGCCGAAGACCTCATCCAGCAATTACCGCAAGGTCGCGTGCACCTCGTCGGGGAGGGTATGGGTGGCGTTGTCGCGCTCGAAATAGCCTCCGCGCATCCTGAGCGCGTGGCTTCGCTTAGCTTTATTTCTTCACCGGGTGCACAAGAGTACACGCTTCTCGGCAATGCCGTCGCCAATAAATTTGTCTACTTCTTCCATCACGCAGCCTTTGTCCTCGTTGATAATCTGACGCCGCATTTTGGTATGGCGAACCGGTTGCCCATGAACCGTGCGTATTCGTCGGTGCTTTTTGATACCGATCTAACCCAGTCGTCAGAAAAGTTAATGAAATGGTCCGGTCCATCGTTATTGCTTCATGGTGCCGATGATTGGGTGACGCCTGCCGATGCTGCACGTTATTCTGCCAAACTGATGCCGCAGGCTGAATTAGAAATCATGAATGGTGGCAGAACATTTAGCGGGGAAACCGAAAAACAGGTTGTAGCTAAAATCCTAAAATTTCATTCCACGGTTGAGTCCAATCAGGCGACCGTGCTGCCTCCACTTACAGGCGATGTTCATCCGTACCCTGAGTTGGTAAACACTGGCGGCGCAAGGTACTGGATTTTGTTGTTGGTCATTATTATCTGCACATTTGTAGCCGAAGACCCCACGTGCTTGGCCTGCGGCCTGTTGGTTTCACAAGGAATTATCGATTTTACATCCGCGGCACTCGCTTGCACCACGGGTATCTTTATTGGCGACATGGTTCTCTATACGTTGGGGCGAACCTTAGGACGTGACGCATTGCGCTATCCGCCGCTGAAGTGGATTGTGCAGGAACACCAGATTGACCAGATGGCTGGCTGGTTTTCGTCGCCGCGTGGCATGCTCGTCATCGTCAGCTCCCGCTTTATACCAGCGAGCCGAGTGCCGACCTTTATCACTGCTGGGCTCTTGCGACTTAGTTTACCACGTCTCGGGGCACTTCTCTTCGTAGCGGCATTGGTTTGGACGCCTGTGCTCATGTGGCTTGGGTACACCTTCGGTCCGCCATTCATGGAGCAGTTCCCGCATTACAAAAAGTATGCGGCATGGATTATTCTCGGATCATTGGCAGGCATTTGGTTCCTGACGCACTGGGTATTGCCTGCATTAACTTGGCGCGGACGTCGCGAATTGGTGATGAAGTTCCGTCGGCTAACGCGCGCAACACTGTGGTCTAGCGCCCTGTTGTATTTGCCGATTCGCCTCGCAATATTGCTGACGAGTCTCCGTCTGCGTAGCTTAACCGCCTTTGCGTCGGCCAATCCTGGCTTTGGTCGGATGGGTGGTTTTATTGGGGACGAAAAATCTGCGCTCTTAGAGCATTTTGAGTCAGATCCGCGCACATGCCCAACTCTCCGACTGCGAGCTGAAGACAGTAACGAAGCTCGACTGTCCTCAGCTCGTTCTTTTGCCGGTAAGCATGGATTTGCACTTATTCTTAAGCCAGAAATCGCAGAAGACGGTGCAGGGTTACGTATTATTCAAGGCGACGAGGCCCTCGCAGTTGCACTGCAGGACTGTACCGAAGATTGGGTGCTACAACCCCGTCTGCCTGGACGAGAGTTTGAGGTTGTTTGGAGACGGGCGCCAGGCTCTGCCACAGGTTTATTAATGGCTGTGGTGGAAAAGCGTAACGTCACCGTGGTCGGCAATGGTACCCGTACGCTTGAGGAATTGATTCACGCGGACGACATTGCCGTTAACCGTGCGGACCTTTACCTTCACCTTCACAGTCGCCACCTTACAGAAATTCCAGCCGCGGGTGAATCTGTCATTTTAAATCTTACCGGTTCGTATGCCCACGGCGTGGACTGTGTTTATCGCCCTGATTTAGTCACAGAAGTTTTGCGTGATTCAGTTACGGCGTATTGCCGACAATTCCCAGGCCTACATTATGCACGTTTAGATTTACGTGCCATGGATGAAGAAGATCTTTGTGCAGGTAAGTTTAGGGTAACCGAGGTTGGCGGATGTTGTCATGTCTCGTCTGTAGTCCGCGACTCTTCGCTGGGTGTGTGGAGTGCCTATCAGATTGTTTGGCGCCAAGTCAGACTCTGCTTACAGGCGGGGGCTGATAACTTGCGCTTAGGTGTCCGTCCGGTCCCTCTCGCTTTTGTTTTAACACGGTGGAGTCAGGCAAGGGGTCGATCCGATGCCTTTGCGATAGTCGATCGAACGTAGTCTTAGCGCGACGACCAGCCGTGGCAGAGCGCAGCGGCAGCGGCATCTGATTCATCCAATGGCAAGTCCTCGGTAAGCCGAAGTGCGGATCGCACCATCCCGCCTACTTGTTCTTTGCTGGCTTTCCCGTTGCCGGTAACGGCAAGTTTGATGCGCGTGGGAGCATACTCCGCGACCTGAAGTCCGAGCATGCCAGCGGCCGCAAGGGAGGCGCCTCGGGAGGCGCCGAGAATATGTACAGTACGGAGATTTTGTACATACACAGTTGCCTCGAGTGCCATTGCTTTTGCCTCATAGGTGCTAGCGAGCCGCAACGCCGCTTCGTAAATTCGTGCCAAGCAAATGTGTGTTGGTACAGAAGCGTGCATAGTGAGTGTCTCGCTCGCTAGAAGCTTAGGTTCATTGCCACGCGTATCCACAATGGCTAACCCTGTGCCTCTTAAAGATGGATCGACGCCTAGGATAATGCCACGGAAACCGCGTGATGCCGTGGAGGGCTTTGGGGTGCTTTGACGTGTCAACTTCCCGCTACTTAAGGCAGCGGTCCAAAGTGCTCGTGCGTTGCGGCGGGCCACGGTCTAAAGATGAACAGGGGTTCTCCATAGGCACAGCAAAAAAGACGGATGCATCCTTGCCAAAATA
>CANHHS010000056.1 GCA_947460445.1 Opitutia bacterium
AGCCGCTGCGCCAGGGCTCCAGGCACGGGTTGGCGTGTGTCTCGCTCAGCGGCAAGGGCAACGGTAGCGACAGCTTTAGCGATAGCATCTGGCCAGACTACTACGGGGAAAATAGTTTTCTGCGTGAGCGCATGAGCGACGGCGCGACGTATTTCCGTGATGCCCTCACCTTTCCATGCAGAAACCAAAACAACAGGTACGCCGTTCAATCGATACGAAAGCAGTGGACCATCAATTTCAATTCCGCGCGCTTTCGCTGCATCCATCTGGTTAACTGCAATCACCATGGGCAAGCCTAACTCGGCAATCTGGGCTGCGAGGAAAAGATTACGGAGAAGGTTTGTCGCATCGCAAACAACGACCACCACGTCGGGCGCACGTTCGTTTTTTACCCGACCAAGCAAAGCATCGACCACCACGCGTTCATCAGGTGACACTGCTGCCAAAGAATAAAGTCCGGGCAAATCAACCAGTTCAACTTTTTGGCCGTCGGCTAATTCACATGTTCCAGATTTTCGCGCAACGGTAACACCCGGGTAATTTCCCACACGCTGGCGAAGACCCGTGAGGGCATTAAAGAGTGTCGACTTTCCTGTGTTGGGATTTCCAACCAGCACGACGCGAGCTTGTGCGTCTTCGATCATAACTTTTTCCGTGGCCGCGGCACAGGGCAGTCGGCGGCGATATCAATGAAGATGTCGCGCGCTTCAATGTCGCGCAGGCAGATCTCGATGCCGCCAAATGAAAGCGCAATAGGGTCTCCGAGTGGCGCGCGGCGGACAACCTTCACCACCATCCCTGGTAGTAGGCCTAAAGCCATCAGACGTTGGTCCACCGCCCGCTCAGCGTTGAGCGAGACCACTTTGCCAAACTGGCCCGGCAGTAGTTTGCTAAGGGATACCACGTCCTATTGAGATTCATTCTCAAAGTACTCCTTTGGTCTATCGGTGTCAATGCCTGCCTCTAAAAAGGCCTAAGTGATTGGCCTGCTTATGGCTCAAACAGTCGCACTTATGCGTACCGACACAGGGCAATGATCCGAGCCCGTTATCTCTGGGTGTATCTTTGCTTGGTCCCAGGCGCCGGAAAGACCCCTCGATGCCAAAAAGTAATCAAGCCTCCACCCAATATTGCGCTGACGTGCACCCATTCGGTAAGTCCACCAACTGTACTGCTTTTCTAAACCAGGATGCTCAGCTCGAAACGTATCGATGAACCCGCATTCGCCGAGAAGCCGTCCGAAGGATTCACGCTCCTCATCTGTAAAGCCGGCGTTTTGACGATTCGCTTGAGGGTTCGCTAAATCAATCGGCTCATGCGCACAGTTAAAATCCCCGCAGACAACGACGGGCTTGGTTTTTTCAAGCTGCGAGAGAAACGCCCGAAAATCTGCATCCCACCCAAGTCGGTAATTCAGTCGCGTCAGCTCACGCTGTGAATTTGGCACATAGGCATTCACTAAATAAAATTCTTTAAACTCTGCGGTAAGCACGCGCCCTTCTCGCGGATGTTCACCAGGGAAATCCGCGTGCACGCTTATAGGCGCAACCTGCGATAAAATCGCCGTGCCTGAATAGCCTTTTTTCTCGGCTTCATGCCATGCGGCATGCGCAAAACCTAAATCGATAGCCTGCGCCTTAGCTGTCTCACATTTTGTCTCTTGCAGGCAAAGAATATCCGGTGCACTTGAGCGAATAAATTCAGGCAGACCTTTTCCGTGGGCAGAGCGCACACCGTTTACATTCCAGGAAACAATCCGGCAGGTCACTGTTAGCGCTTTTGTGGCGTACCAAAGAGAGACTTCATCTTGCGATCAATGTCATCACCTGCGCCCTTCGACGGCTCGGGAGCTGCTGGCTTTTCGGCGGGCTTTGACTCAACTTTTGGCTCTGTTTTAACTTCTGGCTTCTCGGTGGGCGTCGGCGCACGCACGCGGCCCGAAATTTCTGCAAGCCGGACGCGCGCTTGTGCAGCCAGATCCGTATCAGCTGCCTTAATGACAAATTTGGCACCCTTGGCGCGAACCTCAACTGTACCATCACCAAAAACCTTACTCACCTGCACGCGCTCACCGGCCGAGAGAGGAATTTCTGCAATGACATCTTCTCCTTCCATCACTTCTGCATTCACTTCTTTATTCAAAGTAATCGAAGGAGGCCAAGCAGCTGGTTTGATACAAAGTTCGCGGAAGTCTACAGGCTCTTCAGCCGCAACCGGCACTTCAACAGCAGGCGTCACGGGCGGAGTTGGCTTCGGTTGCGTTACTTCGGCAACAGGCGCCTCCTTGACGATGCTCACGGGCGTTTGGGTCGTCTTAGTTGTATTTGAACTTCCAGAGGACGTGGTCGTTCCATTGGCCGGTCTCCCAAAAAGATTGGCTGGCTCAGACGCGTTCTGAGGCTTCGTTTCAGCCACGGGTTTTGTTGTCACTGTCGATGGGCCCTTGGAGACAGTCGTCGGGCCGCGCTCACGTGCCGAACGTGCTTCCGGCAAATAATAGGCTGCGACAAAAAACCCTAGGGCAAAACCAAGGGCAATCTGCAGGAATGATCTTAAAAGAGAGAGCATGTAAAATTAACTTCCGGCTTTAATTTCAATGACGTCATGCGGGGCAGCCTCGCGCAAGCCGGCAGGCGAAACGCGGACAAACCTAGCCTTCTCGCGGTGTTCAGCCAAGTCGCGTGCGCCTAGATACCCTAAGCCGCTTTGGACGCCGCCCGACAATGTGCCGAGCACTTTATCAACCGTACCCGAGACCTCCTTAAGAGCCTCAATGCCTTCCGGTGCGACTTTGGTAAATTTGCCAGACTTCTCGTGACCATAGCGCGAAGCAGAACCTTTTCGCATAGCTTCAAGCGAACCCATGCCGCGGTACTCTTTATAAGTTTTGCCGTTAATCTCTAAAATCTTTCCAGGTGCCTCGCGGCAACCTGCCAGCATGCCGCCGAGAATAACCGCGTCAGCTAATGTGAGCGCTTTGACGACATCACCGCTCTTCGTGATTCCACCATCGGCAATGATACGAACGCCACGCTTACGTGCGGCCACCGAAGAAACGTAGAGCGCTGTCAGCTGCGGAATGCCCACGCCAGCAACAATACGCGTTGTGCAAATCGAACCTGGGCCTTGGCCAATCTTAATAGAATTAGCACCCGCATCGGCGAGAAACTCAACGCCATCCCCACTGGTTACATTCCCTGCAATGAGTGTTAACTTAGGGAAGGCTTTGCGCAAGGCGCGCACCGCATCGCCAACACCCTTCGAGAATCCATGAGCGGTTGAAACTGCGCAGGCATCAAGACCAGCGTCGAGTAAGGATCCGACGTGATTGATGAGACGGTCACGATCAAGTACACCCTCGCTATCGCGAGGCACTGCAACGGCGACGCCGACGCGGAGGCGGAAATTAGCATCCCGCGTTGGACGTAAGTTCGCTCGCGACTCATCCGAAATACGTTCGATGTCTGAAAGTGTGAAGAGGCCGCGCAAACGTCCCTTAGGGTCTACCACTAAAAGTTTATTGAGGCCGACGCGCTCGGAGAAAATGCGATCGGCTGTAGCTATCGGATCTTTGCCTAAATCTTTTTCTGAGACGGCGAGTACTTTTTCGACCGGGATCATCGCAGCCTGCACGGTTCGCATACGGTGGCGATCCTTGACGGCGTTACCAGGAAGCAGCCCGAGTAATCGCCCTTCTTTATCAACAACAGGGAATGTGCTGAAGGAGAGACCGTCGCGCTCAATACGTGCAAGCACATCGCCGATGGTTGCATCGGCAACGACGGTTGCGGGATCTGCAATCATTCCATGAATATGGTTTTTGACGCGCTGAACTTCGCGAAGCTGGTCAGCCTCGGACATATTATAGTGCAACAAGCCGAGGCCACCGTTGAGCGCCATCGCAATGGCCATTTGGTGCTCCGTCACTGTATCCATATCGGACGAGAGAATCGGCAGGGATAATGAAATTTGGTCCGATAGCGACGTATCGAGCCGTGTCTGGCGCGGCAAAACGTCCGAATGGAGGGTCGCCAGCGAGATGTCGTCGTAGGTCAATCCATAGCCCGCATGGGACTCAAAGAAAGACTTCGCCGGCAGGTAGAACTGACTATCGACGTTGCTTGAGGACTTCTTGGGGGAAACAGCCATGTGATTCGTGTTTCCCCAATGGGTGTTAGGGAGCCCCCCATACCTCGGCAAGGAGATAAGGGCTCGAACTTGCACGAAGCCCAAGAATGAGCGAGATTATGGCCCTATGGGCACCAACCGCCTCGACTTTCGCCGTATTCGGCGGCGTTTTCGAACGCCCTTACGAACGGGCGTTGGTTTGGTTGAGTCCGTTGACCGCCTGATCATTAGGGGTGAAGACGCCAGCGGTGTTATCGGCTACGGAGAAATTGCCCCATGGCCTGGCTTCAAAACCGAATCGGTCGATGAAGCAGAGCGGATGGTTCGGGCTGCCCAAGGAAATTTGGCGCAACTCCGTCATGATGTTCAAAAAAATGTGCAGGCCCTGCCCTGCCTCGCGTCCGCACTTTCGATGCTCAACGCCTGGAGTGAAATTAAAAAGTTTAGTGGCGGGCTACATTGCGCAGCCCTTCTAAGAGAAGGCGCGACTCCTGACGAAGCAGCCGCTCGTGTCGCTCAAGGATTCTCCGTTCTTAAATTAAAAATTGGTCCGGCCACGACAGAAGAATCTGTTCGGGCGATCCTTGCCGTCACGCCGCAGTCGACTTCCTTGCGCCTTGATGCCAACGGCTTGCTAACACTTGTACCTGCGCGAGCGTGGACAGAATTCGTGCGTAATGAGCCTCGGATTGAATACATCGAACAACCCCTGCCGGTTGATCACGCAGGTTACACTTCACTTGGGCCCGAAAAAATTGCCTGCGATGAATCTTTCACAAGCCCACGCAATGATGCCCGTTGGCCGGACGCGATTATTGTGAAGCCAAGCCTCGTAGGCGATTGGGACGCCTTCCGCACATGGTCCAAAAGTGTCGGTGTTAAATTTATTGCTTCCTCGTGCTTCGAAACAGCCATTGGTCGGCAAGCTGCGCTGGCTTTTGCGGCCGAACGTCTAGCTAAAGAGACTGTAGGGTTTGATACCCTTGGCTGGTTCGAGCCTGATGGCCGTGATCGACACACGCCCGGTCCAATCGTACACGGACTACCAAATTATGACTGGGAGAAGTTTTGGGGGGAGGTCGCATGAGCTCTGCACGTTTTATTTTACATGCCGACTACGCTGCCTATCTGGAAGCTGCGCTATCGGCGATTACTGGGTCAGTGCCCGTTTTTCTCGGCAATCCTCATTGGTCGGAAGCGGACTTAGCTGAAGCGTGCCGACAAATTCCGCGCGGTACAGAAACTATCGGTGGCAACGCACGTGCTGACGGCCTATCTCCTTGCGACTGGCCGCATGCATGGCGCGGACGAATCATGATCCCGACAGGCGGAACGGGTGGGCGTGTTAAATTTGTGATTCACGACCAAAAAACCCTCCGCGCGGCAGCACTCGCATTGCGAGACTTCCTCATCGAACGTAAGTTGCCGGCAACACTTCACTGCGTTGTACTCACGCCGCCGTGGCACGTCAGTGGACTCATGCCCGCCATTCGTGCCAAAGAAACGGGTGGCAGTTATCAAGTGCTCGATGGCCGGTTTAAAACTATCAACGCACTTCCCGAAGTAAAATTACCGACAGACGGCACACGCATTGCCTCGCTCGTGCCTGCGCAACTCTCCCGACTGCTGGAACACGCAGAAGGCGAGCGTTGGATAAAGCAATTTGATCTCGTGCTTCTCGGGGGATCATCCACCCCGCCATCACTCCTCGGGCTCATTCGAAAACTTCGATTACCTATCGCCCTCACTTATGGCATGACTGAAACAGGTGCAGCCATCGCCCTTTGTCCGCCTGAGAAACTTTGGAATGAAAGTGTCCCTCGCGGGGATCCTTTGCCGGGTGTTCGTCTCGAAATTCGAGGCGGCCGTATTTTTGTCCATACGCCAAGTCTGTGTCACGGCTACTGGCCAGCGTCGCCATTTTCTTCCCCGTACGATACCGGCGACCTAGGCGATATCGATGCAGCTGGTAGCCTACGTGTAACGGGACGAGCAGATCGCATACTCTCAACGGGTGGCGAAAAAGTCGACCCATCCCGAGTCGAAGCTGTTCTGACTTCCCATGGCCTAGCTAAAGCTGCCTATGTATTTGGCCTGCCCGATGAAACTTGGGGAAGTCTTTTGGTCGCAACGGTTGTCGCGCCACCGTCGCTCGAAGCCGCCCTACGCTTGGCAGCTGAAAAACTTGAGCCAGCCGCACGTCCACGTCGCTACCTATTTGTCGACGAGCTCCCTTTTGATGCACGTGGAAAAATCGATGCAGAAAAACTCGGCGGGCTTTGGGCTTAACCGCGCACTGATCGCCAAACGCGCAAACAACTCCGCACGAGTTCGGCAAATTGATCCAAGGGGACTTGGCTAGGCCCGTCCGAAATTGCTTTCGTAGGATCTGGGTGTGTTTCCATAAATAATCCATCTGCGCCAGCCGCCAAAGCTGCACGCGCTAACACTGGAACGTATTCTCGCTGGCCGCCGGATGAACCACCGGCAGCGCCAGGTAGCTGAACTGCATGGGTCGCATCCATAATCGTTGGCCAGCCATTGCTAGCCATAATTGGGAATGCACGCATATCGACGACGAGATTCTGGTAGCCAAAGGTTGTCCCGCGATCGGTTTGCCAAATCTCTTTAGCGCCGGCACCCGAAAGTTTATCGACCACAAAGCGCATCTCGAACGGCGAAAGGAATTGGCCTTTCTTCACATTGACGACCCTGCCTGTTTTCGCGGCTGCAACTAAAAGATCCGTCTGCCGGCACATAAAAGCTGGGATCTGCAAAACATCCGCCACTCTGGCAACGGGCGCACAGTGCTCTGGGCCATGGATATCCGTCAGGGTCGCAAAGCCATAATCTTTTTTCGCGAGGGCTAGAAGCTCAAGGCCGGCTTCCATGCCAGGCCCGCGGTCTCCGCTTAAGGACGTGCGGTTGGCTTTGTCGTATGACCCCTTGAAGATAATATTTAAATCAGGCTCGCGGTCCGCGAGAGCACGCAACTCTTTGGCAACCGTACGCACATTCGACTCAGACTCGAGCGAGCAGGGTCCAGCGATAAGGAGGAGACGGCGCTTGTCGTGCAACATGGGTAAAGCGTGAAGGGATAAGGCCTAGAGAGCAAGGCTCAGCGATGGAGCCAGTTTAGAAGTTCTTTGAGCGGCTTCGCGTTTAGCACCTGTGCTTTTGTTAACCAGCCCTTACGTGCCTGCAGTGTGCCCGTCCGCACAAATCCAAATTGCTCCGTGCGATGAGCGTCTGGATTGATTGCGCAGAGTACGCCCTTTTCAGCCGCGCGACGCCAGTGCGACCAATCCATATCCAGACGCTTCGGGTTTGCATTTAGCTCAATGCACTTACCGTTCGCTGCAGCGCAATCGACAACCTTGGCGATGTTAACCTTATACGATTCACGTTCGAGCAGTAGTCGTCCTGTGAGATGTCCAAGGATATGCACCCGTGGATTTTCTAAGGCGCGTATGATGCGTGCGGTCATAGCATCTTCATCCAGGGACATCGATGCATGCACGGAAGCAACCACGACATCGAGCTGTGCCAACATGGCGTCGTCGTAGTCGAGCGAGCCGTCCTTTAAGATATCAACCTCGCTACCCGACAAAACATGCACCTTAAAGCGCTTACTTTCGTTGAGTGCTTTGATTTCTTTAATTTGTGCCTGTAGCCGCGCCTCGTCGAGACCGTTGGCGTAGGCACTGGACTTCGAGTGATCTGCTATGCTGAAGTACTCCCAGCCCATCGCTTCAGCGGCCGCCGTCATCTGCTCGAGTGAAGCTCGGCCATCAGACGCAAGGGTGTGATTATGGAAGCACCCGCGGAGGTCTTCGTAAGCAACAAGCTGGGGCAATGCATTGTGCTCGGCGGCTTCGATTTCGCCTTGGCCTTCACGCAGCTCTGGCGGAATCCATTTTAGCCCGAGAGCCTTAAATACTTCCTCTTCATTTTTAGCACCCGGAGCTTTTGTACTCGGGTCTTTGGCAGTTAAGCCCCACTCGCTCATGCTTAAGCCACGGCCAAGCGCACGGTGGCGCATTTGCACATTATGGTCTTTAGAGCCGGTGAAATGGTGTAGCGCAAAAAAGAACTGCTCGGCGGGTACAACACGCAGATCCGCTTGTAACCCAGAAGTAAAACGCACGCTCGACTTGGTCTCGCCCTGTGCGGTCACTTCTTGGATTCCAGGCTGGGCCACAAACCATGCCATCACCGGGCCGGGCTTTTCTGAAGCGACCAAGAAGTCTAGGTCACCGACGGTTTCGCGCGCGCGACGGAAAGATCCTGCGGCCTCAGCTCTTTCGACTTCGGGCAAAGCCCGTAAGCCTGCGAGAACTTCAGTGACAATCGGCTCAACTGCGATCCATAGATGGCGGCGTCCATAAGCTTCGCGGTTCTTAATCCCATCAAGAATGTTGGCCTGTGTTTTCGCGCCAAAACCCTTGAGTTCAGCAACGCGCCCTGATTCGCACGCTTCAGTCAGTTTAACTAAATCCGTAATCTCAAGGAGCTGCCAGAGCGCTCGAACTTTTTTCGGACCAAGGCCTGGGATTTTTAAGATTTCCATCAGACCAGGTGGTAAACTCGCCCGCAACTCTTCAAGAAATGCCAACTTACCCTCCTGACGTAGTTGCGTAATCGCATCTGCAAGGCCCTGCCCTATGCCTTGATGCCCCTTCAGCTTTCCTTGAGCAATGAGCGTGTCGAGGTCTTCGGTTAATGTCTCTAAGGCGCGTGCACCATTCGCATAAGCGCGCACCTTAAAAGGATTCTCTCCGGACAGCTCGAGTAAGGTCGCAATCTCCTCAAGCGTCTCGGCAATCGCATGGTTATCCATGCTCATCGACGGGCTTGGCGTGCCGCCAAATAGATGGCGTTGAGTCGATTAAAGTCGGACTGACGATCGGCACTATCAATCACATGATCGTATTCACCCGCGTGACGGAGTTCTTCGGTGGCCACTGCCATGCGGCGTTCAATCTCGTCAGCCGCATCTGTTCCTCGTCCTGACAGGCGTCGGCGTAACTCAATCGGGTCGGTTACGCGCACGAAAACCGTGAGCAGGGAGTCCGCGAGCTCTTTGTCTGCATTCGCCTTTGAGCGAATGGTTGCCGCACCTTGGACGTCGAGATTCACAAGTGCATCTTTGCCGGAGTCGAGATGAGCGATAACATCAGCGGCACGTGTACCGTAAAGCTTTCCGTGCACCTCGGCGTGTTCTAGAAAAACACCTTCGGCAATTTGTGCTTCGAAATTAGCCCGCGATAAAAAATGGTAATCGATACCTGTGCTCTCATTCGCACGCGGTGAGCGCGTGGTGCACGTTATAATGCGACGAATAGCTTCTGGGTGTGCCTCTGTTAGGCGGTCACACAAGGTGGTCTTACCGCTACCTGCCGGTCCTGAAACCAGAATGAGCATGCCACGCTTCATACAACCAGGGACAGTCTCCAGGCTGAGGTCGCAGCGGCAAATGCCAGCAAACATAAAAAGCTTCCGGCGATTCGACGACGCAGGGGCGTGGCTAAAATCCTATCAATATGCACACCAAACGCACCAGGACTCGCAGCCCACCAAAGGCCTGGAATAGCTAATATGGCGTAACTAATAGAAGCACACAGCAGGCTATCAGGAAGCTTCATCCATCC
>CANHHS010000057.1 GCA_947460445.1 Opitutia bacterium
ACGGTGTCGAGGATGACGGCGGCTTTGGGATTCGTTTTATCTTTGATGAAAGCGCCGTCGCGCGCTGTCACCACTTCGGTCATCAATTGATCGGCTTCTTTGGCGTCGAGGATAGTGAAGTTCGCGTCGCGTCCGGCTGCCTCGGGGTGGCGTCGGATGATGCGCATGCCGATGCTGTGGAAAGTGCCGCCCCAGAATTGTCCGCGTGGAATCCCGGTTAAGTCCTCGACGCGCTCCAACATCTCTTTGGCGGATTTATTGGTAAAGGTAAGGAGGAGGATATCCCATGGACGTGCCCCCTGGGCGAGTAACCAGGCGACGCGATAGGTAAGGGTACGCGTTTTGCCTGAGCCTGCGCCGGCCAGTACGAGGGCAGGGCCACGCGGTGCGGTAACAGCGGCATACTGCTCGGCGTTGAGTTCGCCTGCGAAATCGACCGGCGGTAAGCCTTCCACGTCAGGTACGTGCTCGACGAGCGAGCAAATCAAACTTCACGACTTGTTCGTCGGCGCGGTACGAGGAACGCACCATGGGGCCAGATTCGACGTGGCGAATACCCACTTCGAGTGCGCGTTTTTTCCACCGTGCAAATTCGTCGGGGTGAACCCAGCGATCAATCGGGGTATGGTCTTTGGAGGGCTGAAGGTATTGTCCGATGGTCAGAATATCGACGTTGGCTGCGGCAATATCTTTTAAGAGCTGTTCAATTTCTTCCTCGCGCTCACCAATGCCGAGCATGATGCCGGTCTTGGTAATAAAGTCGCGAGACTTCGCGTGCTTCAAGACCCAGAATGAACGATCATAACGCGCGGTCTTACGAATCGGGCGTTGGAGACGCTCGACGGTTTCTAGGTTATGATTGAGAATATCGGGGCGTGCATCGAGCAGTGTGTCGAGGTGCACTTGTTCGCCGCGGAAGTCGGCAGGGAGAACTTCGAAGGTGGTCTGTGGATTGCGGTGACGTGCAGCGCGTACCGTGGCGGCCCAAACGGAAGCACCGCCATCTTTTAAATCATCACGAGCGACGGAAGTGATAACCACGTGCCGCAATTTCATTTGGGCAATGGATTCAGCAACACGGGCTGGTTCACCGAGATCGAGTTCAGACGGACGTCCACTTTGTACGGCGCAGAAGGTGCAGGAGCGTGTGCAGATATTACCGAGGATCATGACTGTGGCCGTGCCCCTGGACCAACATTCACCTAAGTTCGGGCATTGGGCAGACTCACAGACGGTGTGCAGTTTGTGCTCATCGACGTTGCGACGCGTCTCCATGTAGTCGGGTCCGCTCGGAAGTCGGGCGCGGAGCCAGTCAGGTTTGCGGGCGGACTCAATCATGGTCGCAACTACGCTTGCGAGTACTCGGCGTTTTTCAACTGATGATTTTCGTTAAAGCGAAGTTACTTTCCGAGCAGCTTGGCCGTGTACTTGGCTAAAAGGTCAGATTCGAGGTTAACCCGCTGGCCTGGCTTGCGTTGACTGAGGTTGGTAACCGCAAGGGTGTGGGGAATAATCCAAATGTCGAAATACGTGGAGCCTACCTCGGCGACCGTCAAAGACATACCGTCCACGGTAAGGCAGCCTTTGGGGATGACGAAGCGCAAGAATTCGGACGGAGCTTCGATACGCAATAAGACATCCGCACCGCTTGGCTCGATCTTTAGCAACGTGCCGGTGGTGTCGACGTGGCCGGTGACAAAGTGACCGCCCATGCGGGTGGTCGGAAGCAGACTGCGCTCGAGGTTAACGGTATCGCCGGATTTCAAGTCACCGAGGTTTGTCGCACGCAGTGTTTCGCCAAGAAGATCAAATGTGGCGGTGTCGCCCTGGATGGTTGCGACGGTTAGGCAGCAACCGTTATGTGCGATGCTGTCGCCGACTTTGGTATCAAGGTAGATCTTGGAGCGGACCGTGAGGGTACGTCCACCTGATGGTGTGGGTGAGTAAGCGGTAACCGTGCCCGTAGACTCTACCAGGCCGGTAAACATCGTCCCTGACTAAGCTTAGTTGGACTTACCGTCGCCTTGGCGGCGGGCACGCTCTTCTTCTTCGATGCGGGCACGGACCTTGGCGCGTTCTTCGTCTTCGATTTCGCGAAGGCGTGTTTTGCGGCGCTCATCTTCGTCGATGGCGGAACGGACTTCATCTTCGACTTCTTCCGAAGCCTTCTTGAATTCGCGCTTAGCCTTGCCCATACCACGAGCGAGCTCGGGCAACTTAGAGCCACCGAAAAGAAGAACGGCAATCAACAGGATGACGATAGCCGTTTCACCGTTGAGGAAGCAGAGAGGAGGAAGCATGGCGATTGCGTTTGAAGGTAAAGTTGAACTATGAATAGTGTCCAAGTTGCCTTGACGATGTCAACCCATGTCTCCCATCGCGATGTTTGGTATACTGGCCGCGTACAAGGGGTCGGGTTTCGTGCGCAAACCTTGGGGGTAGCTCAGGGTTTTGAGGTTACTGGCTATGTTCAGAACTTGCCAGATGGTCGGGTCTATCTGCACATGGAAGGATCTGAAACTGAGATGGATGCGTTCGCCGAAGCCATCGCTAAGCACATGGATGGGCATATTCGTTCCACTGAACAACGTAGCTTCACGGGTTTGCGTACCTGTGACGCTTTTACGCTGCGTGCCTAAAGACGTATGACAGACAAACCTGCAATTTCCGTCCAAGACCTAACGAAGGATTTTCGGGTTGGCCTGCGTGGGGTTAAACTGCGTGCGGTCGATCACCTGACTCTTTCGATTCCGCGTGGCCAGGTTTATGGTCTGCTCGGGCCCAATGGCTGCGGGAAGAGCACGACCCTTAAAATTGTGCTCGGACTTGTTCCAGCCACCTCGGGTAGCTTTACTTTGCTCGGGCATGATTCTGCTTCGCCGGAAGCACGAGCACGGATTGGTTTTTTACCTGAAGCGCCGTATTTCCACCGCTTCCTTACGGGTCGTGAATTGGTGCGCTACTGTGCACGTCTGAGTGGTGTTGCTGCCGACCGTGTCGATGCAGCTACGGATGAGGCACTTGAATTGGCTTCGATGACGGAGGCAGGCAATCGTCGCGTGGGTACATACTCAAAGGGCATGTTGCAACGTATCGGTCTGGCTCAAGCGGTTGTACATGACCCTGAATTAATTGTCCTCGATGAACCAACAGCCGGCGTCGACCCGGTGGGATCCGCAGCCATTGGCAAAATGATCCAAGCAATGCGTCAGCGCGGAAAAACCATTGTACTCTGTTCACATTTATTGGGCCAAGTGGAGCAGGTTTGTGACCGCATTGCCGTGATGGATCGCGGTCGTTTAGTCCTTGAAGGTCACATCGATGAAGTTCTCGCGCAACGTGGCGTCCACCAGATATCCGTCGAAGGGCTGACGCCAGCTGCACGTCAGGCTGCCGAAGAAGCGTTGTCGCGCCATGGTGCCCATGTCCTGAAAGTCGATCACCCCCGCCAAACCCTTGAAGACCTTTTCCGTCAGCTGGTCACTGGCAGTCGCGACTAAGCCATGTTCTCACGTATTTTCTGGATTGCTCGGGTAACTTTCTTGGAGGCGCTTCGTCAACGCTTCCTAGCATTCTTGCTGTTGCTCGCGGCGGCTTTCATTTTGGGATCGGTGCCGCTGCGTTCTATCGACTTCGGCCATGGTGAATTAAAATTCTTAGCGGACTTAGGTTTTGGGGCGCTCTTCCTCTTCGGTTCAATTCTCGCAGTCGTGCTCCCCTCACAGTTACTTTATGGTGAGATTGATAACCGGACAGCGTTGACGCTTTTGGCGAAGCCAGTGGGACGTGGAGAATTTCTCCTCGGAAAATTCTTTGGCTCGTGGGCGGTGCTCGGGGTCTTCACTTTCGCACTTACCGGTTTAATTGGGATTATCTTATTGGTACGCGAACCGGATGTGGTTGCACGGGCAATAGCTCTCCAAGTTGTCCCGCCCGAGGTAAGCGTCGTCGGCTTATTTGAGCACGCCTTACTTCAGTGGCTACGCTTAGGGATCATTGTTTCCTTAGCATTGTTGGTGGGCTCGTTGGCCCAAACCTTCTTGTATACGGTCGTCGTGGGTTCGATGGCCGTTCTAGCCAGTCAACTCGTTTGGATTGCACAGGATACGCTCGCGAATCCGGAAGCCGTTCTTTCGACGGTGATGCGCGGCGCGCTTTGGCTCACCACGCGCGTCTTCCCAAATCTCCAAGGGTACAATATTGGTGAGGCACTTGTCTTGGGTCAGTCGACTGTGGTGCCTGGCACCGTCGGCAGTCTCTGTCTTTCCGCGGCTGTCTACCTCGTCCTGATTCTCTTCTTAGCCTGCACGGCATTCCGCCGCCGCGAAATCTAATGGCACGCGGTTGGGTCATCTTACTGGCGCTCGTCGGTTTGCTTGTGGCAGGCGAATGTTCTTCGCACGCATGGACTTTGGCGCGTAAAGCTGTTCCAGAGTTACGTCGAGCGGACTTAGAATTAACGGCTGGGCAAGGTGCTGCCCTCGGATTGCTCGGTGGGTTTCGTCCACTCATTGCCGACTTAACCTGGATTCGCGGTTACATTCTTTGGGAGCGAAAAGACCGTGGATCCGAAGCGCACCTTCGCGTGGCATGCTTGCTCGATCCGCAGTCCAATACATTTTGGGAGCAACGGGCGAATATGGTCGGTCTCGATATGGCGCACTGGGAAGTTCGTGCCCGTGGTGGACGCAGCGTTCCAATACCCATCCAAGAAACTATTTTTAAACGCTATGCACAGAAAGCTCTCGACGGAATTGAAGAGGGCGTACCTGTGGTACGTAATCCAGGTTCATTACTGGCACTTGGGGGTTACCTTGCGGAAACCAAACTCAAGGATCCGCTCATCGGTGCAGACTATTACCTTCGTTCATACCGCAAGGCACCTTTCCCTTGGTATGCACCGTACTTCCATGCACGTTTGCTCAAAGATGGTGGCAAGGTGCGCGAAGCGTATGTCTTCCTTCGTCCGGTCTGGGAGAAAGAGCTTTCCAAGAAACCCGACGGGTCGCCGCTTGAGTTGGATTTCTTACGCGAGTTGGAGCGTACCCTCGGAGTGCCTATGAAGGAACGTATTCCGACACAGACCTTCGAGTCACCTTTCCCGAGCACGAAGTAAGGTGCTCAGAAAGGTTCGCCGCCTTCAGCAGGTTTCTCTGCTTTGGGTTTCCCTTTACCGCCTTTGGGGGCGCGAGGAGGGAAGGCAAACCACCAACCTTTTTCTTTGTCGGCTACGAGGAAGGCGTTGAAAGGACGTTTGGTACGATTCGATACAAAGCGCTTCTCGGTAGTCCGACCTTGATTGAGCAGGGCGGATACATCTTCGGGCGAGATTGGGCACTGCAGCATTTGTGCGTTCAAGCTAAACGTTTTCTTGGCGCCGGCTTCGAGAGCTTTTTGTGGGCAGACGCGGTAGCCGGCACTTGGGGTTTGTTGAACGGGTAGGCCGCTCACGGGACAAGGTCCGAGTACAGGCCAGGTGGGTTCAAAGGCATCGGGGTTGCCGTCGGCACCTTCGCGAGGAGGGAAGTAAAGCGTCGCCTTCAGTTTTCCGCTCGGTGCCTTTGGCTTCGTCTTGCGCGGCTTCTTTGTCGGTGCCGCTTCTTGGCCTTCGACTGCAGGTTTGGTTTCTTCGGCAGGCTTCTTGTCGGAGTTACGTGGCTTGATGGTATCCGGATCAACCAAGTCGATATAGCCAGTGAAGTTTTTGCCGGATTTCATGGACCTGAAGTCATCGAAAGGTCCGATGCGACGATCCTTAATTAATTGGGCGACCTCGGCGGGTGTGATGGTGTGTCCATTCATCGCCATATAGATAACCATCTTGGGCTTATCGGTGGTACCGACTTTATCTTGTGAGTAATACTTTTCCCCATCGGTCATGAGGGGCTTGTCGTCAGTCGGTGAAAGTACTTCAGGTTCTAATTTCCATGAAGGACGTGGTTGATTGAGGATCTTCACGATCTCAATGACCTGGTCTTTAATCGCACCAATGAATTCGCGAGAGGTGTATTTGTTCTTCTCGATTTCCTTGAGCTTAAATTCCCATTCACCGGTGAGTTGTGGTTCAGTGAGCGCCGACATGCCTTTGGCATGGAGGAATTGGTGGAGCTGGAAGGCCTTGGACTGCGGAACGAGTTCTTTGCCTTGGCGTTCGATGTATGTCTTGGCGATGAGTTCTTCGATGGTAGCTGCACGTGTTGCCGGTGTGCCGAGACCACGTTCCTTCATCGCTTCAGCGAGGGCTTCATCGTCCACAAGCTTGCCGGCATTTTCCATCGCACCGAGAAGCGAGGATTCATTGTAGCGCGCGGGAGGCTTGGTGGCGTCTTGTTTGATATCAACGCCGAGCACTTTCGATTTAGCAGGATCACCGTCGGCGGCAACGAGGGCGGGTAGGGTAGCGGCGCCTTCTTTGTCTTTATCTTCTTCGGCTTCGGCTTCTTGGCCCCAGACAGCACGCCAACCTGCGACGATTAAAACTTTACCCGTGGTGCGGAAGTTATGCTGTCCGACGGTCGTGGTGCGGACAGTTTCCTCAAATTCCGCCATGGGGAAGAAGACGCTGACGAAGCGACGTACCACGAGGTCGTACACTTTCTGTTCTACATCCGTGAGGCCTTGGGGAATGACGCCGGTAGGGATGATCGCAAAGTGGTCACTGACTTTTGAATTATCGAAGGCACGTTTGCCGGCTTTATCGACCCAACCTTTTTGTAAGGCTTCTTTGGCAAAGACTCCGGCGGAGTGAGTGCCTTCGAGCGACTGTAAGGCTGCTTTCGCATTACCCACATAATCTTCGGGAAGGTATTGGGAGTCAGTACGTGGGTAGGTGAGTGCCTTGTGGCGTTCGTAGAGAGCCTGAGCGACACCGAGGGTCGTCTTGGCGGAGAAACCGAATCGACGATTCCCTTCGCGCTGGAGCGTGGTGAGGTCGAAGAGACGTGGAGCGCTTTCTTTCTTTGGTTTCTTTTCGTCGGAAACCGTACCGGTGCCTAGCTTCAGGGATTCTTCGGCAAGTTTCTTGGCTTGAACTTCGTCGAAGAATTTTTCGGCTTCTTTACGATCGGTGACGCCAGGGACCTGGGCGACGCCACGGTAGGTGCCGTTGGTGACGCTGAATTCGGCGTCGATTTTCCAGAAGGTTTTCGGAACGAAGGCGCGGATCTCGAGTTCGCGCTTCACTAAAAGCATGAGGGTGGGCGTCTGGACACGTCCAACGGAGAACACATCACGCTTCGCACCGCCAATGAGAATGGTGCTAAGGCGGCTTAAGCTCATACCAATCAACCAATCGGCCTGGGAGCGAGCGATGGCTGATGAGAGTAGGCCTGCTTTAGTTTCTTCGGGTAACAGATTATTAAATCCTTCCGCGATGGCGGAATTGGTCATGCTCGTCATCCAGAGACGGCGGACGGGCAGTTCGCACTTCGAGAGGACGTAAATATTGTGGAAGATCAGTTCGCCTTCACGGCCAGCGTCGCAGGCATTGATGACGGAAGTGACGTCGGTGCGGAGGAGGAGTTTCTTGAGGAGCTTGTAACGATCGCCGTTATTGCGCTCATGGATGCTGACCTTGATGGCTTCGGGTGGCTGACTGCCGTCGAGGGCTTCAGGCAGGATGGGGAGGTCTTTGAGCGTCCAGCGCTTGTAACGTTCGTCGAAGTCTTGCGGATCTTTTAAGCGGACGAGGTGGCCGACAGCGGAACTGATAACCCAGCTATCGTTTTCGAAGATTTCGCCAGCTTTGGGAACTTTGAGAACTTTAGCTAGGTCGGCAGCCACGGATGGCTTTTCGGCGATGACGAGTGTCTTGTTGCCCACAGCGTTTGCTGGGGCCGTTTTTGATTTAGGAGTTTTTTTGCTCACGCGTACGATGATAACAGATTGTCAAGTCGGGGTCAGATTCCCTGCTCCGACATGCCATCGTCGAGTGCGGCAATTAAAGTAGCGATTGTCGCATCAGTTTCGTCGCCCATATTGGAGATGCGGAAGGTTTTACCTTTTAGTTTACCGTAGCCACCATCGATGATGAGCGAGTGGCGTGCTTTCAGAGTCGCGTTGAGTTTTTCCAGATCCACGTTGCGCGTGTTTTGGAAGCAATTCAGACCGCGCGTGCCGAATTCGCGTTTCGGTAAAAGTTCGAAGCCTTTTTGGAAGCCCCAAGTGCGCACCGCTTCATTCAGGCGAAGGTGGCGGGCGAAACGGTTTTCTGCGCCTTCGGCTTCAATCTCTGTAAGCTTTTGGCGAAGGCCATAGAGCAAGGAGATGCAGGGTGTTGAAGGGGTCATGCCCTTTAAGTGATTCTCGTGGAATTCGAGTAGGTCGAAGTAGTAACCGCGATCGGTGATGGTGGCAGCGCGAGCACGGGCACGTTCACTGACGGCCTGAAGGGAAAGTCCTGGAGGAAGGGCGAGGGCTTTTTGCGAACCGGTCAGGAGAATATCGATACCCAGTTTATCTTTCTCGATAGCGAGGGTTGAAAAGGAGCTTACGGAATCGACGATCGAGATGACGTCGGGGAATTCGCGGACGACGGCCATGATTTCGGCGATCGGGGATAATGTGCCCGTCGATGTCTCAGAGTGAATCAGGGTGATGGCGTCAAACTTACCCGTAGAGAGAGCAGCACGGACGGCAGTAGGGTCGACGATTTGTCCCCATTCGGAGCGGAGGGCTTCGGCGGGTTTTCCGCAGCGCTTAGCGACATCGAACCATTTATCGGAAAATGCTCCGTTCATGCAGTTCAAGACCCCCTTTTGGCAGACGTTACGGAGAGCACCTTCCATTAAGCCCCAAGCGGAACTGGTAGAAAGGTAGACGGGATCTTGAGTGCGGAAGAGCGATTGGAGTTTCGGCTGCATCTCTTGATAGAGAGCAACGAATCCCTTGGAGCGGTGGCCCATCATGGGCTGCGACATAGCCTTAAAGACGGAATCCGAGACCGTGATGGGTCCTGGTATATATAGACGGAGGCTCATCGAAGGAAGGTGGAGAGGAGTTCGGGGGAGGCGCTAAGGTTGTCCATGCGGACAATCTTGCGGTTGCGCTCGCTGAGGGTGACGGTCCGGGGGCGCCAGTTGGTGGCTTCTTCGGCGGTCACTTGGGCAAAGCTCATGATGGTGAGTAGGTCGCCTGGCTTGCCGAGGTGGCAGGTGCCACCATTAAGGCAGATTTCACGGCTACCAGCGGGTGCGGGAATAGCGTAGGTCTCGAAGCGTTGCCCGTTGGAAATATTGCCGATAAGGATCTTTTCGTAAGGGAGCATTCCGACGAGCGCGAGTAGCTCGGAATCAATTGCGAGGCTGCCTTCGTAGTCGAGGCGAGCGCCGGTAACTTCGGCACGAAGTAGCTTGGTCCGTAGGATGTTGATCCGCATGGAGGGGGTTGCTTCTCATCGCGGGGCTTGCCCGCGTCAAACAACTTTGTCACAAACGACGTAATGGCAGGTAAACACCGAGGACCTATTTCAGCGATTGCGCAGAGCATCGCGGGCTTCGCTGTCGATGTTGCTTATGACCGCCGAACAGGCCCCCTAGCTGCCTTCTTAGCCGCATTTTTACTGGTTCTTTCGTGGGTCTTCGGTGTGCTTGTCCGCCTCCGACTTTGGCTTTATCGCGAGCGTCTTTTTCACGATACACCCCTTGGGTGTAAGGTTGTGGTCGTAGGTAATCTTACGGTCGGCGGTACAGGAAAGACCCCAGTGGTGATGAAAATTGCCCGTGTTTTGTCGGAACGCGGACGTAAAGTGGCCATTCT
>CANHHS010000058.1 GCA_947460445.1 Opitutia bacterium
ATGTTCCACAATACGGACGACTTACGCATCCGCCACCGGCTCCCCCTGGTGCCCCCACAGGACGTGCTCAAAGAGCTTCCTGCCAGCGAGCGCGTCACCGAAGTCATTTCCACCTCTCGTAAAGACATTGCGAAAGTCATCCAGGCTCAGGACGACCGCCTCGTTGTCATCGTCGGCCCATGTTCAATCCATGACCCTGAAGCCGCTTACGAGTATGCTGATAAGTTAAAGACTGAAGCCAAACGTCACGCAGCTGACTTGCTCGTTGTCATGCGCGTCTATTTTGAAAAGCCGCGCACAACGGTTGGTTGGAAAGGTCTGATTAACGATCCCGGTATCGACGGCTCCTTCGCCATCAACCATGGCGTGCGCCTCGCCCGTCGCGTCCTTTTGTCAATCGCTGAGCGTGGTTTACCCACCGCCACAGAATTTTTAGATCCTATCACGCCGCAGTACCTCGCCGATTTAGTTTCCTATGGTGCTATCGGTGCACGCACTACCGAAAGTCAAATTCACCGCGAACTCGCTTCAGGTCTTTCGATGCCTGTTGGCTTCAAGAATGCAACCGACGGCTCCATCCAAGTCGCTGTCGACGCCTGTCTTTCTGCGCGTTCTTCGCACTGGTTCCCCAGTGTTACTAAAGATGGTGTCGTCGCTGTCTTCCAAACCGCCGGAAACCCCGATTCACATGTCATTCTCCGTGGCGGCGCGAGCACAGGCCCCAACTACAGTGCAGAGCATGTTAATGATGCCATTGCTCGCTTAACAAAAGCCAAACTCGCACCGCGCTTAATTGTCGACTGCTCACACGGTAACAGTTCCAAGGATCATCGCCGTCAGCCATTGGTGGCTGCAGATGTTGCCAGCCAAATTTCAGGCGGCTCAACCGGTATTGCTGGCGTCATGATTGAGAGCCATCTTGCTGAAGGTCGCCAAGACTGGAAAGGTCATGATGCGTCTTTACGTGGCGTGAGTATCACGGATGCCTGTATTAGCTTTGAACAAACCGTTCCAGTTCTCGAAACACTTGCGGCTGCCGTACGCGCACGTCGCGCACTTCCAGTCGCTACCCGCGCATAATCTTTATGAATCCCGTACTTAAACTACTCCTCGAAGGAGAATCTCTCGACACTTCCCAAATCGGTAAGATTTTGGGTATGGGTGCGGATGCGGTTGACCGTGAACTCGCTCAACTTCGCAAGGACGGGATCCTCCTAGGCTTCCGTCCGGTCTTAAACCCAGGTTGGGAAGCGGAGCGCAAAGTCCGTGCAGTCATCGAGATTAAAGTCCGCCCCGAAGGTATGGGTGGTTTTGACGGTATTGCCGAACGCATCAGCGGCTTCGAACAAGTCGAAAGCTGTTACTTGATGTCGGGTGGCTACGACCTGCTCGTCGTGGTGACCGCCGATAACCTTTATAAAGTCGCCAGCTTCGTGCACGAACGTCTGGCCCGCATTGATGGCGTCCAAGGCACTTCGACGCACTTCTACCTGCGCGCTTACAAGAAAGACGGCTTCGTCATCGCCGACGATTCCCGCCAAGGCGACAAGCCTTCCATCAGCGCTTAACTCTACTGTCTTTGATGAGTGACGACCGACGATTTGTCGCGCGCCATGTGGCCGCTTTACCCAAATCGGGTATCCGTGACTTTTTCGCCATCGTCTCGCAGATGAAAGATGCCGTTTCGCTCGGTATCGGTGAGCCAGACTTCGTTACCCCATTCCATATTCGCGAAGCAGCGATGGCTGCGCTCGAAAAAGGTCGCACATCGTACACGGACAATCGCGGACTGCTTGCCCTCCGTGAAGAGATCAGCCGTTACGTCGCATTGCACTACGGACCTGAGTACCGTCCAGACGATGAAATCCTCGTGACCATTGGCGTCTCCGAGGCACTCGATATTTTACTCCGTGCCACGCTCAATCCTGGCGACAAAGTTCTCTACCACGAACCGTGCTACGTTTCCTACGCGCCGAGCGTCGCCCTCTGTCACGCTGAGGCCATCCCCGTCCGCACACAGTCCAAGGATGCCTTCGCCCTCGACATCGAAGCTCTCAAGGCCGCTTGGCAGCCGGGTTGCAAGTTACTCATTCTTAACTTCCCCACCAATCCTACCGGTGGCACTGCCGATCGCGCCAAGCTCGAAGCCATCGCCAAGTTCGCTATCGAGAAAGATCTCCTGGTTGCTTCCGACGAAATTTACTCAGAGCTGACCTTTGATGGTTCGCACGTTTCCATCGCTTCGTTGCCGGGTATGCGCGAACGCACCGTGTTCTTGCACGGGTTCTCCAAGGCCTTTGCGATGACGGGATTCCGGATTGGTTATGCCTGCGGTCCTGCTGCGGTCATCGACGGCATGCTCAAGGTTCACCAATACGCAATTATGTGCGCCCCGATTGCGAGCCAAGAGGCCGCTATCGAAGCGCTGCGTAATGGCCGTGATGCTATGTTGCACATGCGCGACAAATACCGCGAACGTCGCGACTTTATTGTCCGTCGCTTCAACGAACTCGGTTTGCCCTGCCATTTACCACGCGGCGCTTTCTACGCTTTCCCATCCATCCAATCTACCGGCATGGATTCGATGACCTTTGCCCAGAAGCTCCTCGAAGACCAAAAGGTCGCGATTGTGCCTGGAACGGCTTTTGGTGCAGCCGGCGCTGGTTTTTGCCGTGCCTCGTTCTCGACGAGCTACGAGCGCATCCATGAAGCCTGTGAGCGCATTGCGCGGTTCTTGGACAAGGTTCGCGCGCGTTGAGCCTTGGGCTTGCGCCCTGTCAGTCGCTCGCTGACTCTCCCTTTATGAAGACGACCACAGAAATACCGCGTAGCGTTGCCCTTGTCGGGCGACCCAACGTGGGTAAGAGCCGATTATTTAATCGGTTAGTCGGTCGTCGTATCTCAATTGTGCACGATCAGCCAGGCGTCACCCGCGATTTGCTAACGGCTGAAGTCGACGATGGACGTTTCTTGCTCATGGACACCGGCGGTATCGGTCTCTTTGAAGCACGCCTTACTCCCAAGGTGATCGCCGATGCCGTTGAAGAACAGGTCGACTTTGCCATCAACGCTGCATCCCTCGTTTTGTTGATTGCCGATGCCTCTGAAGGTTGCGTGCCATTGGACTTAGAAGTGGCCGCACGCTTACGTGCCGCTGGTAAACGCGTGCTCGTTGTCGCTAATAAAGCTGACACCGAAGAACGCGACGCCGCCCGTGATGAATTTTACGCGGTTGGTTTTGGTGACCCTATTTTGATTTCGGCTGAACACGGACGCGGGTGCGATTTCTTGATGCGTCGTATCGCCGAGATTATTGGGCCGCCCGACACGACACCCAAAGATACCTTTCGTCCGATTCGTCTGGCCCTTGCAGGTCGCCCCAATGTCGGCAAGAGCTCGCTGGGCAATCGCTTGATTGGCCGCAGTAAGCTTATTGTTACGGACATTGCTGGTACCACGCGCGATCCCGTACGTGCGCCGCTCGAGTGGACGGATCCTCAAGGCGTGCTCCACCGTTTTGATTTGGTGGATACCGCGGGACGTCGCGCTGCCAACAAGCGCGACACCCTCGACTTCTTCTCCCATGTTCGTGCGGGAGAAATCTTAGCCCAGACCGATGTCGTCTTCCTCGTCATCGACGCCACCGAAGGTGTCACCCGTATCGACTTACAGCTCGGTGGTGAATTAGTGAAGTCTGGCGCCGGCATCGTCGTCGTCGTCAATAAATGGGACCTCGCCATCAAGGCATTCCAAGATGGCGGTCTGCAAAAGTTTAAAGACGAATCCCTCTTCCGTAAAAAATTCACGGCCTCCCTTCGTAAGGCTCTCTTCTTCTTACCCGAGCCACCCTTGCTCTTCGTTTCCGCGCTCACAGGTCTGCGCACCGATGACATGTTGGCGGCAGCTGCCGGCGTCTACATGCGCGCAGGTACCGAAATTCCTACGGGCAAGATTAACCGCGCGATTCAAGAGTTGATGGTGAAGCGTGCGCCGCGCCCTGTTTCCGGTAAGCGCTTTAAGTGTTACTACGTCACGCAGGTCTCCCATCGCCCAATCCGCTTCCGTCTCTTCTGTAACTCAGACGAACGTCTAGAGGCAGGTTACGAACGTTTCTTGGCCAAAGGCGTCCACGAGAAATTCGATTTAGCAGGCGTGCCCGTATTCTTGGATCTTGTCGGTAAGCCTAAGCAAGAGAAGCGCGGGTTCTTCGTTCCCCAAGGCACACTCCCAAGTGAGCTGGCGGAAAATGCTGCTGCTAAAAACGCACGCAACAAAGGCGGTAAATTTAAGGCACCCAAGAGCACGGGTGGTCGCGGAAAAGGTAAGAACCGCGGCGGTAAAGCTGCGTATCGTGGGCCGCGTGCCGGCGTGGGAGGTCCCACCCGTTTGCGTTCCCGTAAATCACGGAGGTAACCCATGGCTGCCCGTGTCGTCCTCCTGGGCTCCGACCCGATCGCCTTGCCAGCCTTTGAAGCTGTCGTTGCCGTGTCCGGCGTGACGGTTGTGGGTGTCTGGTCTCAGCCAGACCGTCCCAGTGGACGTGGACAAACCATTCAGCCCAATGCTGTTGCTGCCTGGGCCACGCAAAAAGGATTTCCACTCTTTCAGCCAGAAGTTTTTGATGCTGCCGAAGATCAACGCCTCAAAGATCTCAACGTGGATCTCGCGGTCGTCATGGCCTACGGTCAATTGCTCCGCGAATCCACACTCGCTCTGCCACGTCTTGGATTTGTGAACCTTCACGGCTCGCTCCTTCCTGCGTTGCGTGGTGCCACCCCAGTCGAAGGCGCTCTTGCCCTTGGTCTGACCGAGTCAGGCATCACACTTCAACAAGTCGTGCGCAAACTCGATGCGGGTCCAGTACTCGCAACACAACTTTTACCGATTGCTGCGAATGTTGCCCGTGAAGCTTTGCGCGCAGAGATGGGACAAATCGCCGGACAGTTATCGGCTAAAGCGATACCCGCGCTGCTTGCGGGCAAACTCACCTCGCTGCCACAAGATGAATCGAAGGCGACGTATACTCGTCGGCTTCGCCGTGAAGATGCCGCCCTCGATTTTTCGCAACCTGCAAGCGTGCTCGCCGATCGTATTCGCGCACTCGAAGGGTGGCCAGGGAGTACCTGTCTGCTCGATGCTGTTCGCATTAAGATTGGACGTGCGGAAGCCTCAGCTGAATCGATTGCTGGTGAACCGGGAACGGTTCTCAGCGCAGATGCGACAGGTTTATGTGTCGCTACAGGCAAAGGCATCTTGCGGATTACCGAGCTGCAACGTCCCGGTGGCAAGATGCTGCCCGTCGCCGCTTTCTTGGCTGGGTTTAAAGTGACTGCGGGTGCACGGTTGGTTTCCGAGCCGATGCCTGTATTGGTCGGGCCGCGTCCTTTCCCTCGTTCGGTCGATTGAGCATTTGACTCATTGCCCTCGCAGCAGTGTCATAGGGTTATGCGCGTGAGCCTTTTGCTTGGGCTGGCTTCCGTGGCTTTAATGGCCGCGAAGGACAACACGTTGCATATTGAAAAGGCGAATCAAGCAGCCTTCGTCGGTTATTCAGAAGATGCCAAAGCTGAAAAGAATTGGGAACTGCGTGCAGAAAAACTTCTACCCGTCGTGGGTAAAAAGAATCTCTGGGATTTAGAAAAAATTGTCCTCACCACATTTCAGGACGGAAAAGCGGGTACGGTGATGCGTACGGACACGGGACGTGTTGAGCCCGAGAAAGGTTTAGCCAGCGGCGAAGATGAAGTGACCGTTGCAGCCAACAATTTCCAGCTCGAGGGCAAGGGTTGGAATTGGCAGAGCACGCCGAAGGGCGATATTTTGGCGGTACGAGCGGATGTCCGTGCGACGTTGCTTTCCGCAAAAAAGGGCGAAGAGCCGATTAAAGTTACCGCTGCCCGAGTGGATGTAGCCCCGAACGACAAAGGTATAACCGTGATGACGTTTTCGGGTAATGTTTTACTCCTGCGTGGCGCTGAGCGTCTCAGCTGCGAGCGCGTTGAGTGTTTACTTTCGTCGGATCGCGGGAGTTGCGAGCGTTTAGATGCCCGGGGGAATGTCTTACATGTCAACGGTCCACGGGCGCTTTCGGCCAACCAGCTCGTTCACGATTTGAAAGACGAGAAGATGCAATTAACAGGTAACGTACGTGTGGCAGACCCTGAGTTCGAAATCCAAGCCACTAGCGTGAATCGCGATACCACTTTAGGGGTTACGGAATGTCTTTCCGACACACTTGTCCGTATACAGATTCTTCCAGTCAAAGATCGTTCCGAGGCCGTGATGACGGGTCGTCATGTTGTCGTTGCACCGGGCACGGGCAAATCTGGCCTCACCATTGCTGTTGATGGGGGCGCCGAATACACTGCCGAGGGTACGCGTCTGCGTGCGAATGATATTTTGGTGCGTGCAGGAGAAGAGGGCGATGGACCGATTTCGGCCAATGGCAACGTCGACGGCGTTATTGGTCAGCTCAAGTTTACCGCCGAACAGGCCCGCTTGGACCGCGTCATTCAACGCTTAGATCTTTCGGGCACACCGCGTCTAAAAGATGCCCGCGGATTCGAAGTCGCAGGCTTCTCCATGATTGCTCTCCTGGCTCAAGAACGCGTCACGGTTGAGTCGGGTCCTGGGTTGCGTGCATCCATGCGTATTCGCTCCGCAACGGGGCTCGTTGAATCCGAAGCCGATCGTATCGGCATTAGCCGCAAAGATGAACAATCTACTGCCGACCTGCGCGGCTCGGTTCAATACCGCATGAGTGGCACGAAGGCTACGTGCGATCGCCTCATCGCTTTAGCTGAACCCGCCGAGGGCACAGCCAACGTCGAACTCACGCAAGCCTCGCTCTCAGGCTCTGTGCATTACACCGCTCCTGGATTCTCAGCCTTATCCGATCGCGCAGAAATCCATCCAGCCGTTGGGGTCGAAGCGGTCGACATCGTTGGTAAGCCAATGTTACTTTATCTGCAGTCATTCGCCAATGCACCCGCCACAGCTGCGAGGCCGCGCATCGAATTTGCATCCGGCGATGGTATTGCCGCTTTTACTGCGGATCGCCATCAAGTTCTCTTCTCGGATCAATCGGCGCGCTTTATTTTAAATGGATCGGTGAAGTTGGCTTCCACTGACACCCAGGCTAGTTGTGGTGAATTGATCGGAAGTGCCAAGCGTGACGACAAAGGTAAGTTTTCACTAACGGGTGCTGCGGGTACGACGGATGTGCGTGCTGAAGTTGGCGGTAGTCGCGCCAAGGGTGAATCGATTGAGATTAAACCTGCTGCACACCAAGTTGTCTTAAGTGGTAATGCCCGCATTGAAGATCGCGATGGCCGCGTGGGTATCCCTGCAGAGTCGTTGACGTTTGATACTGTCACGCGCAACTGGCGCATGGACTCGGTGCGTACGAAGACGGGTAGCCCTGTTCGGCCGAAGATTCTTCTGCCTGATACAGGTTTCACCCTGCCTGTACCCCAATAATCTCGACACTTGCCCTCGGCTAAACGAGCCTATCCCTGATGGTTTCAACTAGTACGCAAGGGCTTGTCCGGGTCGAGTCGCTCGCCAAACACTACGGCCAAAAGGTCGCGGTGCAGGATGCGAGTCTCGAACTGCGTACGGGCGAAGTGGTCGGCCTCCTCGGTCCTAACGGGGCAGGGAAGACGACCATCTTCTACATGATCGTCGGCCTCGTCCCTGTTTCTTCGGGTAAAGTATTTTTTGAAGGCAAAGACATCACCGCGATGCCCATGTGGCGTCGCGCGCGCACGGGTCTTGGTTACTTGCCCCAAGATGCATCTGCTTTCCGTAAGTTAACCGTTCGCGAGAATGTACTCGCGGTGATTGAAACCCTCGAACTCTCCAAGGCCGAGTCTGCGAAGCGGGCCGATGCCCAGTTGGCCGATTTAGGTTTAACCCGATTAGCGAATCAACCTGCCTTCACGCTTTCGGGCGGCGAACGGCGTCGCTTAGAAATTGCCCGCGCGCTGGCGACGAACCCACGTTATCTTTTAATGGACGAACCTTTCAGTGGCGTTGATCCGATCTCCGTTGCCGACGTCCAAGACATTATTCGTAAACTCAAGGCCCGTGGCATTGGGGTGCTTATTACTGACCATAACGTGCGTGAAACCCTCGCGATTGTGGACCGCGCTTACATTATTCACCAAGGACGTGTGCTTGTCTCCGGTTCACCGCAGGACATCATTAACGACCCCGAAAGCCGTAAGCTCTACTTGGGCGAAGGTTTCAAAATCTAACCGATGGCTGACACCCCCGACAATCGTACCCTGGAGCAAGTCTCCGTCCGTGAGTTTCTCGAAACTTACCGTGATATGCTCCGCATGGAATTACATGCCGGCGAGGAAGGTCTAGATAAGCTGATTGCCGAAAAATCGCTCAACCGCCCAGCGCTTGCCCTGACAGGTTATTTCAAGGAATTCGCTAACAAGCGCCTCCAAGTTCTTGGTGCCGGTGAGATGGCTTACTTAGCGGACCAAACCCCTGAAGTTCGTGCCACGCGTTTAGAAGCTGTCTTCCAGCACGACATCCCTGCATTGGTCGTCACGCGCGGTTTGCCGATCGACGATGTTCTCACGCGCATCGCCAATAACTACAAAGTCCCCCTCATTCGCACCCAGCTTAAGTCCAAAGACTTCTCGGCTGAGGCCACTGTTTTACTCGAAGAGAAATTTGCCCCACGTACCAGTATCCACGGCACCTTGATCGACGTCAAAGGCGTCGGCGTGCTCGTTCGTGGTTCCTCCGGCGTCGGTAAGAGCGAGTGCGCCCTCGCTCTCATTGAACGCGGACATTCCCTCGTCGCTGACGATTACGTGCGCGTCACCCTCGTCGCCGACCGCGAACTCATCGGCACATCCAAGGAACTCAATCGAGGCTACATGGAGTGTCGCGGTATCGGCATCATCAATGTCGCTTCCATCTTTGGGGTACGCTCCGTTCGTCGCGAAAAACGTATCGATCTTGTTCTGACCTTTAAACTCTGGCAGCCCGGAATGGATGAAGAACGCACCGGTCTCGATGTTGATTCCTATGAAATTCTCGGACGTAAGGTTCCGCACATGACTTTGCCCGTTCGCCCCGGTCGCGACATGGCACGCCTTGCTGAAGTTGCTGCCATGGTCCAAGCCCTCCGCGGTATGGGTCACGACTCTGCTCGCGAGTTCAGCGAACGCCTCATCCAGCACATGAAGGATGAGAAGAAGGAGTGAGGGTTAAACGGCGGAAGAGAGACTAAAGCTGAAGGACTAAGGACTAAAGAGGAGCGGAAAAGCTGCTCCTATCTTAATTCCGCCTCAGCCTCTCCTTTAGTCCTTTAGCTTTAGTCTTTAGTCTCTACTCCCGTCTCCGCCTCTCCTTTAGTCCTTAAGCTTTAGTCCTTAGTCTCTCGGCTCCGCCGAGCTTTAGTCCTTTAGCCTTAGTCTTTAGTCTTCATTTACCACCGACAATCCGACATCACCCGCAGGCAAATTTCGCGTAAGTCGAAGAGGGTCGATTCGGTATCTTCACAAGACCCTAGGGCGCTCATGCGCGCGTCGGTCGGGACGGATTGGAGTAAACCCAAAGTAGTATTGAGTGACGTCAGGGCGCGCTTCATGTGGACGACTGTGAGCGAAAG
>CANHHS010000059.1 GCA_947460445.1 Opitutia bacterium
CCGAAGTAACAACTGCTGCGCTTAAGGGTAAAGGAGATGTTCAGATCGGAAAGCGCCTGTTCACTCAGCAAGGTTGTATTGCCTGTCACAGTGTTGATCTCACGGCGGAACAAAAAGGCCCATACCTTGGTGCGGCTGGCGCAAAATTCACGCGCGACTATCTCATCGAGTCGGTGCTTGATCCAAATAAGGCGGTCGCACAAGGGTTCCAAACCGTTGTCTTCCAGATGAAAGACGGAACAACCCAAATGGGCTTTATTGTGGGTGAGGCCGACGGTGTCGTAAGCCTTCGTAATATTGCTGGGCAGTCGTTCAAATTGCGTCGAGCAGAAGTGAAATCAGAAAACCATCTGCCCCAGTCAATGATGCCTCCGGGGTTGGCCTCAGGGTTAACCTCGGATGAATTCACCGCTTTGATCGAGTATTTGGCCTCTCTTAAGGCTATCGGCGGCTAAAAAGGCGCCTTTTGGAGGCCTTTTAGGCTATGCCACAAAGACTTATCATCAAATCTTGATAGGTTGATGAATCCTTGTTTCATCAAGGATACCGTCCTGTCATGACTCGACCATCTTCCTATATCTTTTCTTCCGAATCTGTCGGTGAGGGCCACCCTGATAAGGTCGCCGATAGTATTTCCGATAGCGTTCTCGATGCCTGCCTTGCCCAAGACCGACTCGCTCGGGTTGCTTGTGAAACGTTAGTGAAGAGTGATCACGTTGTCGTCGCTGGTGAAATCACCACGCACGCACGGCTGAACTTCGAAGAGATTGTCCGTAGCGCTATCCGCGAAATTGGCTACGTGAACGACGATGACGTTTTCCACGCTGATAAGGTCTTTATCACGAATTTAATTACCAAGCAGTCTGCCGATATCGCTCAAGGCGTTGATGTGCGCAAAGCCGAAGGCAAGAAGCATGCCAAGATGGGTGCCGGCGACCAAGGTATCATGTTCGGGTACGCATCCAAAGAAACGCCCGAACTGATGCCTGCTCCCGTGATGTTTGCGCATCGCCTTAACCGTCAACTCGCAAAGTTGCGTAAATCAGGGGCGCGTGGCACCGAGTGGATCCGGCCTGATTGCAAGTCGCAGGTAGCTGTTCGCTACGAAAACAATCTTCCCGTCGAAATAACCAACGTGGTTATCTCAACACAGCATACGGCGGATGTCACCCATCGGCAGATTGAGAAGTTCTGCATCGATCAAGTTATTCGCAAAGTTTTACCCGCCAACATGCTTGCACGTGGCGTAGAGTTTTTAATCAATCCAACAGGGCGCTTTGTCGTGGGCGGTCCCCAGGGAGATTGCGGACTGACGGGCCGAAAGATTATTGTCGATTCCTACGGCGGCATGGGTCGTCACGGCGGCGGTGCTTTCTCGGGTAAAGACCCGACGAAAGTGGATCGCTCCGCAGCCTACATGGCTCGCTGGGTCGCCAAGCACATTGTGGCATCAGGCGTTGCAAGTAAGGTCGAGTTGCAAGTCGCTTATGCGATCGGCCATCCTGAGCCAACGAGCCTTCGGGTAGACACTTTCGGAACAGGATTAGTTTCGGATGAGCGTATTCAGGCTGCGGTACGTAAAATATTCCGGTTCAACCCTTCCGAAATTATCGACCAACTCGATTTACGTCGGCCGATTTATCGGGCGAGCACCCACTACGGGCATTTCGGAAAGAAGGGTTTGCCATGGGAAACGACCAATCGCCTAACCGCCTTTAAGAAGGCTCTTAAAATTTAATACCAAACCATGAAAACTTCTTCAAAAAACCAAGACTTCAAAGTTGCTGATCTCAGCTTAGCTGAGTGGGGCCGTAAGGAGCTACAAGTCGCTGAGCATGAAATGCCAGGGCTCATGGCGCTGCGTGCTAAATACGGAAAACTTAAGCCACTCAAGGGCGTGCGGATTGCAGGTTCATTGCACATGACCATCCAAACGGCTGTGCTTATTGAGACGCTGGCCGATTTGGGCGCAGATGTGCGCTGGGCTTCCTGTAATATTTTCTCAACACAAGACCATGCCGCGGCTGCTATTGCGAAAGCGGGCATCCCTGTCTTCGCCTGGAAAGGCGAGACACTCGAGGAGTATTGGGAGTGTACGATGCGTGCATTAACTTGGCCGAATGGCGACGGCCCTGAGTTGATTGTTGATGACGGTGGTGACGCGACACTTCTTATCCATAAAGGCTATGAACTCGAGAACGGCTCAAAGTGGGTCAACACCAAGTCGGAGTCAGAAGAAGAACAGATCATCAAAAACTTGCTGAAGAAGGTCGCCAAGGATCGTCCCGGTCATTGGCACAAGGTTGTTAAGAGCTGGAAGGGTGTCTCCGAGGAAACTACCACGGGCGTTAAGCGTCTTTATCGTATGCTGGAGGACGGGTCGCTGCTGGTGCCTTCGGTGAATGTGAATGATACCGCTACAAAATCGAAATTTGATAACCTTTACGGCTGTCGCGAATCGCTCGTCGACGGCATTAAGCGTGCAACCGATGTGATGATTGCGGGTAAGGTTGCCTTGGTTATTGGCTACGGCGATGTGGGCAAAGGCTCTGCGCAGTCATTGAAAGGCTTAGGCGCGACGGTGCAGGTTGCTGAGGTTGACCCGATTTGCGCGCTGCAAGCGATGATGGAAGGCTTCCGCGTGGTTACGGTTGAAGACACGCTGGGCACGACAGACATCTATGTAACTGCCACCGGCAATCGAGATATCATCACGCTCGAGCATCTTCTGAAGATGAAGGATCAGGCGATTGTTTGTAATATCGGACACTTCGATAACGAAATTCAAGTTGTCCGACTTAATGCGGCAAAAGATGTAAAGAAGGACACGATCAAGCCGCAGGTTGATCGCTATACCATGAAAGATGGTCGCCAGCTTTACATGTTAGCAGAAGGCCGATTGGTAAACCTCGGTTGTGCGACAGGCCACCCCAGTTATGTGATGTCGACTTCCTTTACCAACCAAGTGCTCGCACAGTTACATCTTTGGGAGACACGTAAGACGGCGAAACCAAGCGTCGTCCTCCTGCCTAAGCATCTCGACGAAGAAGTCGCTCGGCTTCACCTCGGAAAGCTCGGTGCTAAATTAACCAAGCTTAGCAAGGGACAGGCCGACTACATCGGCGTTAAGGTCGAGGGTCCGTATAAGCCTGATAATTACAGGTACTGAGCGGCGCGCCGACGCCACGCCGGCAGGAAGTGGCAAGGAGCAAGCGGGAAGAACCTTCCGTTTGGCCTTTGCTGCCTGCCATCGTTCAGCCTTGTTGGACTGAAGCCTTACTTTCTCTGGCTAAGCCATCGAAAGGCTGCGATCTCACCATCACGTCTAAGAATCTCATGGTACTGCGCCCAACCAGCAGCATCGAGCGACTTTATTTTTTCATAAGTGACCAAGGCGTTAGTGGTGTGAATTTCTTCCTTAACCGCATCGAGCTCCGCTAGGCGTTGACTCGCCCGCTTGCCGTCGTCGCTCACGAGAGTCTGTGCGTCGAATGACGCGAGCAATTTTTTCTGGAGTGCGATACCGATTAGATTTTCAAAAAGCGTATCGCCATCCTCGAGTTGTTCGCCGAGCGCCAGCGTACGCTCGAACATGAAGTCGGCCTCATCCCAGTAGCCTAGCTCAACGAACACGTGTTGTAGTTCACCCATGTCGTTGCCAAGGCTAGTGAGCGCTTCGAGCGTCTTCGGCACAAGTCTACCATCTGAATCTGATTGATACGCTGCCTCCCAGGCTTCGCGCTCTCCGAGGCCGCTAGCACTGAAGGCGGCTTGCGTCTCGAGCATGATATCGAGGGTATAGGAGTTAAACGATCCTGCTGCTTCGGCATCCTCCATTAAGCGTGCGACGGTACCGAGGTCGCGGAGGTTGAAGGCTTGGCTAGCCTCAAGGTAAGTTCCGAGTGGATTATTTGGCGCAGCTTGACGCAGCGCACGCGCTGCCGCGAGTGCCTCCTCTTCTGTCTTAGCAGTCCTCCAACGTTCCAGTTGTACGCGTGGGTCCTCTGGATGTTCGGCAATCGCACGCTGGAGCCACGACGGGTCACCCGTTGCGCGGCTCAGAGCAATCATGCAAACGCCAGTTCGTCCATGCAGCGTTGCGTAGGCCTCTGCTTTTGATTGAGGGATGTGGGTGGACTTAGAAGAGCGGGCCGAAATATTTTCCGGTAGTTGGCTTTCGGGTGAGACAAGGGTCGACTTGCTCGCGATACGTCCTGAAGGCCAAATGATGAATACTAGCGCCGCAAACAAGCCAACCATCGCCGCCGCGGCAATGGTCAGTCTTTTTATCTTGGGCCAGCGAGGCATGTCTCACTCAACCTTAGATATCTATGACACGCAAGCGTCAGACAAGCGTCCAAGGCTTTCGCAGCTCACGGGTAAGCAGTGCGTTGGCGCCGTCATCATTCGTAAACTTTTCTGTCTTACCGTCAAAGCGCAGCTTGCGACCGGTGAAGATGGCAGCGAGCCCAAGGTGTCCTATCATGGTTGTGTGATGGGCCACTTCGACGTTAGCAACGGGGCGACGACGTGTGCGTACACAGTCAATAAACTCCTTGGCGTGATCGGTCGTGCCTGGGCAGCGCCAAGCGTCTTCGCCGAGAGGCGCATCCCATAGTTTCGGGTCGGACGTTGATTGACGACCACGGTCGACAAAGACGGTACCCGTCTCGCCAATAAATTTCGCACCCATCGTCTTACTGGTGACAGCAATCTCAGTGCCGTCGGCATACGTCACAGTGTAGTCGTAGTCACGGTGACAATTCCAAGGGTCCGTGCGAAGCTCGCCACCTTTACCTTCGACCGACACAGGTGCTTCCAGATCTTTGCCAACTCCCCACGCAGCGATGTCTACGTGGTGACAAACCCAGTCGAGCAATTGACCGCCACCGAAGTTATGATGCCAGCGCCAATTGAAATGTGTGCGCCGTGGATCGTACTCCATAAAGGCTGATGGACCAACCCAGAGGTCATAGTCGAGATTCGCAGGCGGCTGACCTGGCTTTCCGCCGGGTACCTGGTGGTTGCATTGTCCGGTGCCAACTTCAACGCGCTTGACCTTGCCGATAGTGCCATTGCGCACGAGTTCGACGGCTCGACGGAAATTTCCAGTGGAGCGCTGCCACATGCCAGTTTGCCAAACACGACCGTACGTTTTAACCGCTTCGACCATTGCACGTCCTTCGACAAGTGTTTTGGCAAGCGGCTTTTCTCCGTAGATGTCTACGCCGGCTTTCAGGAAAGGGATGGAGATGGCTGCATGCCAATGATCGGGTACAGCAATCGTCGCTGCATCGAGTTTCTCCTTCGCAAGCATCTCACGGAAGTCTTGATAGCGTTTGGGTTCGGCTTGGCCCCTGTCTTTGACAAGCTTCGTACCTGCGTTGAGCCCATTGGTATCAACATCGCAAACGGCAACAACCTGGACGCCTTTTTGGGCAATAATCCAACTGAGGTCTGTTTGACCCATGCCGAGGAGGCCGACGCCGGCGACTTGCAGTCGATTGCTTGGTGCGACCGTGCCGTCTTTGCCGAGTGCAGATGCGGGAATGATGGAGGGGAATCCGAGTGCGAACCCAGCAAGGGATGCACGTTGTATAAAGTCACGACGGGGCAGGGGGGTGTTTGCCATAGTGATAGAACAACGTGTTTGGGGTTCTGTTCCATGGAACTTCACTTAGGTGTTAAGGTCGAATTCACATGCGCCATTGGGTTTTTACTTTTTTAACAGTCTTTGCGACGGTCGCTTGTACCAGCAATAAGGCCCATTCAGCTTCTGACACGTATTCAACTGCTGAGTCGGTCGCTCGCGGAACCAAGCGTATTCTCGTCTTCACAAGTACTAAAGGATTTCGCCACGACTCAATACCAGAGGGTGTACGTTGCCTTCGGGATCTCGCGCAAGCTCAAGGGTTTGCTGTGGAGCACACGGAAGACGCAAAGCAGTTTAACGCTAAAAACTTAGCACGATTTGATTGTGTGGTATTTTTAAGCACGACGGGAGACGTTTTGGAAGGCGAGCAAGAGGACGATTTTAAGGAGTGGATGGAAACTGGGGGCGCCTTCTTTGGAATTCATGCTGCAACAGATACTGAATTTACGTGGCCATGGTATGGCCGAATGGTCGGTGCCTATTTCTCGAGCCACCCCAAGGTGCAGCCAGCCGATCAAGTGGTTGTCGATGCCAAGCACCCGGCCACAACTATGTTACCTGCGCGCTGGCGCCGCACGGATGAGTGGTATAACTTCCGCGGCTTCGAATCCGATATCCACGTTCTGCTTCGTTTAGATGAAAAAAGTTATGTCGGTGGCAAAAATGGCGAGCACCCTTCGGCTTGGTGTAAATCCGTCGGCGAGGGTAAAATGTTCTATACAGCGGGCGGCCACACCAAGGAATCGTATACAGAACCTGAATTCCGCGCTCACCTAGCCGGAGCACTTGCTTGGTTGATGAATCCAGCAGCCGCGAAGCCAACTATTCCTTCTCCAGCTTCGCGATAAGTCTCTTTAGAGCGGCCGCCGTGGCGGAGTCTTCGGGGATTTTTGCATAAGCTGCGCGTAATTGAACTAAGTCAGATTTTCGGGCTAAGCGTAAAAGTGCTTTTTGCGCATCGAGCCGCAGCCCTGGTTCAATGATTGCTTCGGCTGCCGCAGGCACGATAGCGGTCATATCACGTTTTGTTGCTGCGCGGAGAAGGGCTGAGCGCGCTTCGTTGCCAAGTGCTTTATCGGTGATCCCTTGTATAAATGTTTGGGTAACGCCTTTGCCCTTGATGGATTCTAGGCCTTCTTTGGCAGCCACTGCTACGTCCGGGTCTTTATCATTTACAAGTTTGGCAAGCGTCGCGGCCTGACTGCCATCCGCTAGTTCGCTGAGTACTTGAATGGCGTCTATTCGCGCAGGGTAATCTGGGCTATGTGCGAGTTGGGCAACGCGGGCAGAAATGCGGCCACCAAATGATGAGTGCGACTCGGCAATCGCATGGAGCGCGCGTATCACGAGTGCCGGCGGAGATTTTGCATCAGCTGCAAAATTTAGTAAGTTGTTAGCCAGCAACTCGGTATTCGCCGAGGGGGTTTCCCCGATATCCGCTAAGCGCTCGCGGGATGCATCAATGGCAGCCTCGATGACTTGAGGGTCTTCGTCTTTAGTGAAGTTCGAAGGGTCGTCTGATTTGCGTAAGGCTTCGAGAGCGAGACGGTAGCGCTCATTATCATTTTTACCCGCTAGTGCTTTGCGAAAATCTGGCTGCGCGGCATTGCTGGCCACGAGAGCAGCAAGGGTCATGAACGCAATCCATCGCATGCCTTAGATAAAGCGATTCTGATTAAGATGTCCACCCAGCACGCCAGCGCCGTGTACGTAGTGCGTCAGCCTCTGAATCATCGACAACCTTCTGGCTGCCTGAATTCCATCGGAGTTTACGATTGTTGAGACGCATTGAGATGAGACCAAGTGCGCCAATCGTGAAAGCGCTATGAGCGGCTTCCACATGGGCAACGGTACTTTCTCGGGTGCGAACACATTCTATAAAGTCGCGCCAATGCTCCGTGTTGCCAGGTGCGTGCCACTCGCCGTCCTCAATGGTAGATTGAAGGATCTTAGGGTCCGATGCTTCCGTCTTTCCGCGGTTCACATAAATCCATCCTTTTTCGCCATACCAGCAAGTTCCCTCCCGCATCTTAGTGGACGTTTTTAATTCAATGCCTCCAGGGAGATCAGCGTCGATGGTGAATTCCGCAGGCACATCCCAGCAACCGTCAGGATCTGTCGCGTAGCTTGAGGTTGTACGAATTTCCGTGGGGCCGCGACTTGGCTTATCAAGATCTAAGCCCCAGAGCGCAATATCGCCATGGTGTGTAAACCAATTTCCAACTTGGCCGGTGCCCCAGTGTAAATTGTAGCGCCAGAAATAATGACTTTCCTTTGGGTGATAGGGCCGACTTTCGGCAGGGCCCATCCACAGGTCATAATCAAGTTGTGAGGGAGGGTGCCCGGGTGTGCCCCTGTTTTCAGATTTATAATTCTTCGTATTCATGAGGCCCTGCGGAACGCCAACCTCAACTTTCTGAATTTTTCCAATACGTCCGTTCCGAACAAGCTCAACTGCCCGCCGAAAGTTTTTGACTGAGCGCTGCCAGGATCCTGTTTGCCAAATCCGTCCATTGCGATGGGCGGCATCCACAATCGCCAAGCTTTCTGCCTGGTGGTGTGCCAGTGGTTTTTCGCCATAAACATCCACGCCGCGATTAAGTGCCCAAATAGAAAAAGCAGCGTGACTGTGGTCGGGAAGGGCGGCAGTGACTGCATCTAATTTGGAAGCCGCAAACATTTCGCGCCAATCACGGAAGGTCTTCGCTTGGGGTGCTTCGGCTGCCCCTTTGGCAAGCATCTGTGTATCTACATCGCACAGGGCAACGATTTCGACTCCCCGTACGCCCATGAGATTTCGCAGATTTGTCATCCCCATATTAAAGCCTACCGCGCCAAGGGCTATGCGATTGCTAGGGGCAACGGTGCCGTCAAGTCCTAGGGCTGAGGCTGGGATTAGGCTGGGAAATACAAGCAACCCGGCGCTTGTGAAAGCACTACGGCGAATAAAGTCTCGCCGATTTCCTTTCGCAGAGGTGGGCATCATTATAAAGACAGTCTTCAGACTTAAGGGTTCCCGCTTCCCTCTGTCCATTGGTTTGTTATCACAGAGGCATGCCCGAACCACTTCTTACCCTGCGTGAAGCCAAGGCTGCTGGCGTCGGCGCTCATTTCGAATCGATTTGCTCAGTCACTGATGTGGCTTCGAAGCCAACGCGTACAGGCGGAACCTATCAAGAGGTGTCGCTTGCAGATGCTTCCGATGAAGTGAAATTTAAGGTTTGGTCTGACTCGCCGATTCGCGCGGCCACAGCAAACCTCAAGCCCGGCACGATTGTCCGAGTGGGCGGAAATGTTGGCGAGTATAACGGTCGTGCGGATTTAAAAGCCGAGACCCTGGTTCCTTTGACGGATGCGGAGCGATCAGACCCCGTGCTCATGGGTAAGCTAACCCCTGTCTCACTTCAGGATCCGAAAGTTATGGAGCGAGAACTTGCTGCGCTCATTGCGGCGATTCCGCATACAGGGATTCGTTCGACTGTTGAGTCTATCTTAAACGAACAAGGTGATCGTTTCCGCGAGTCCGTGGCCGCTCTCGGTATGCACCATGCTTACCGCCATGGATTGTTAGAGCACACCTTAAGAATGGCCAAGGTTGCGACTGCGCTTCTCCCGCTCTACCCCAAAGTGGATGCCTCTCTGGCATTGGCAGGCGTCATCCTTCATGATGTCGGCAAGGTTCAGGAATACACGCGACTTGAGGTCGGTATGGCGAAGGCGTCTTTTACCCGTGCGGGTAATTTACACGGACACCTTGTCCTGGGTGCGTTTATGGTTCGTGAGCATGCGACAAAAGTTGGCCTTGAGGTTTCTTTACGCGAGCGCCTCGAGCACGTCATTCTTTCACACCACACCCTGCGCGAGTTTGGTGCCTGTCAGACTCCGTCTACGCCTGAGGCAGTCTTTGTTGCACGCATCGATGACTTGGATGCTAAACTTTCTGCGATTGAGGAAGAATTGCGCCGGGCAACTTCAGG
>CANHHS010000060.1 GCA_947460445.1 Opitutia bacterium
GCTTCCACAACCGTCGCAGAACCAGCAACTACAGAGCCGTCGACAGGAACTGTTTCACCCGCAAGCACAGCCACGCGCTGGCCTTCGCGCAACTCCGAGCGCGCTTGGCGCTGAGGTGCTCCGTCTGAACCCACAACCGTAACCGTGTCCAAGGTTGTACGTAAAGCTGCTAAAGCGGCATTGGCCTGACCGCGACTTCGTTCACCCAAAAGCGATCCAAAAGTATAAATAGCTAAGACGACAGGAATGACATCGTAATAAACACTGCCACGACCCGTGAAGGTCGAGATACCTGAGAGCACGAGTGCGCCGAACGCAGAAAGTAGAAAGAGTGATTCGAGTGTTAACTGACGTCGACGCCACGTCTGCCAAGCACCCCTAAAGAGCGGCCAACCCAGTAACGCAAATGCAACCACCGATGCGGTGAGTAAGAATCCGTGGATTCCCCAATAAATCGGACTGAAATTTGGGATCTCACGAACCCCATCAACTTCACGGTCTAGATTTATCCCAAAAGTCATATTCAACCCCGCCAGCACCAAACAAAGACCGAGTTTCCACCAAGCCGGCCCTGATGTATCACGTCGCGGGGCATGACAACACGCAGGAGCTTGAGGCTCAATCGGCTTAGGCTGACAACACGCACCCATACTTCACTCTAACCTAGTCCAGAAAGGGATGCGACTTCTTTACATAATCGGTCTTTGCCTCTGACCCTGAGGCCCCTACCCTTTACGACACATGAACCACCTTCATCCCTACTGGCGGATGCGCTATATTGAGAGCCGCAAGAAACCAGCAGCCGGCAACCCCTTCCCTGAATTACTCGCCGCCCAAGACGACCGGAGCTCGCTCATCGTCCACCGCGGCAAGACCTGTTTTATTTTGCTCAACAACTTTCCTTACAATCCAGGACACTTAATGGTACTGCCGAATCGTGAAGTCGCCGAACTTGCTGATCTCACACCTGACGAGCGCGCTGAGTTTCTTGAACTCGTTATCCGTTCACAAAAAGTTTTACAGCAGACGATGCGTCCAAGTGGATTCAATATCGGTATCAACGTCGGCAAGACTGCTGGCGCAGGTATCCCGCAACACCTGCATGCACACGTGGTACCTCGCTGGGAAGGCGATCATAACTTTATGCCCGTCACAGCTGAGACGCACATTCTCCCTCAAGCACTGGAAGAACTTTGGGAGAAACTTCACGCGGCCTTTTAATCCATGAGCCGCGTTGTCGACACGACTAGCCGTCGCAAAGGCTTTCCCGCACCACTGAAAAAAGTTTCACGGGTGGTTGCTGCCTTGGACCTTCAGCGCTGGGCGAAATGCCCTAAAGGCATGCTCTCAGTGGTTTTTGTTGGGGATAAAGAAATATCCAAGATCCATAAAACATTCATGAATGACGCGTCGGTGACGGACGTCATTACCTTCATCGGCGAAGCCCACCCCGCTGAACCATTTGCCGGCGAAATCGTCATCAATGTCGACCAAGCCCGTCGCGCGGGGCCCGAGCATGGCCAGTCCGCAAAGTCTGAGCTCTTACTTTACTTGGTCCATGGCTGGCTACACCTCGCAGGCTACCGCGACAAAAAGCCCGCCGAAGCCAAAGCGATGCGTGCCGCGGAAGCGAAGTGTCTCAGCTACCTGTGCGAGCGCAGGATTGGGCTGTGACCGGTGAACAAGTGAACGAAAAATTCCGTCGACCAGCGACCGCTGGAAGAACTCGCTGCGCTCGTTGCCACTGGTAGGGAGGCATCTCCGAGGCCTCCGTGGAGGACTGGGACAGTCCTCCCTACCTAATGCACCAAAGGTTTATGCTACTGGTCACGGAAATTTCCTGTTCAGCTATTACTGCTTTTCCTCAGTCTTTAGTCTTTAGCCTTTAGTCTCCTTCTCCCCTCCTTCTACCCCTCCCTCCCCTCGCCTTGACTATTAGCACAGGGTTGGGCTTTCTCGAACTGATGGAAACGCCCAAGGGTAACTATGACTTTACCGCCTTCGAAGGACGGTGGCAGGCCTATTGGAAAGAACATGGTACCTTCCGCGCCCTACCACCGACCTGCGGTAAACCGAAATACTATGTCTTAGACATGTTCCCCTACCCATCGGGAGCGGGACTTCACATTGGACACCCTGAGGGTTACACCGGCTCGGATATCCTCGCACGCCAACGCAAGGCCAGTGGCTACAATGTTCTCCACCCCATGGGTTGGGATTCTTTTGGACTACCCGCTGAGCAACATGCCATCGCCACGGGCGAACACCCCGCCGTTCAGACGCGCCGCAATATTGATAACTTCCGTCGGCAATTACAGATGCTCGGATTTGCCATCGACTGGGATCGCGAGATTGCGACGACGGATGAAAATTACTTTCGCTGGACGCAGTGGATTTTCCTTAAACTCTTCCGACATGGTTTAGCTTACGTATCGGAGAAGCCCGTTTGGTTCTGTCCAGCACTTGGTACCGTCTTAGCGAACGAGGAAGTCTTGAATACGCCCGAAGGACCTCGCTCCGATCGCGGCAATCACCCTGTCGAACGCCGTCCGATCCGTCAGTGGGTTTTACGCATCACTGCTTATGCCGACAAACTCATCGAAGGCTTAGACGCTCTCGATTGGCCCGACTCTACCAAGCGCCTGCAAAAGAACTGGATTGGAAAATCGGAAGGCGCCGAAGTCACCTTTGCAATCAGCGGACATAAAAGTGAGTCGTTAACTGTTTTCACAACTCGTCCTGATACGCTCTTTGGCGCGACCTATATGGTCATCGCACCTGAGCACCCGCTTGTCGCCAAACTAACTTCCGCTGAACAGCAGGAAGCCGTCCAAGAGTACATCGCCCTCGTCCGAAACAAATCAGACCTCGAACGTACCGACCTCGCCGATAAAAAGAAAACCGGCGTATTCACAGGTGCTTACGCTATCAATCCAGTCAACGACACGAAGTTACCCATCTGGATCGCCGACTATGTCCTCATGAGTTACGGCACGGGTGCCATCATGGCAGTACCTGCCCACGACGAGCGTGACCATGAATTCGCGACCCAATTCAAACTCCCCATCATTCAAGTGGTTGGATCGAAAGAATCGGTTGATGTCCAAAAGGCAGCTTGGACAGGTGATGGACCCATGGTGAACTCCGGACGCTTCAATGGCAAAACAGCCAACGAAACCAAAACACTGATCACCGCAGAACTCGCGGCTAAAAACCAAGGGAAGGCTGCGGTTAACTTTAAGCTACGTGACTGGCTGTTCTCTCGTCAGCGCTACTGGGGCGAACCCTTCCCCATCCTTTGGATTTCCAAAGAAGACCTTGCGCGCATCCCAGCTGATTCCGCTGTTCGCGAATTTTTACCGAAAGAAGCAGTCACCTGCGTGATTGACGGTCGCGATGTCTGCGCAGTGCCGCTGACTTCACAGCAACTGCCGTTGACGTTGCCAGAAGTGAAGTCCTACCAGCCTTCACCAACGGGCGACTCACCCCTTTCGCGAGAACCTCAGTGGCTCAATGTTTGGTTCGATCTCGCCACAGGTGCGACCGTGGCAGCCAGCGAGAAGCAACCTGGGCCGCTCTGGGTCAAAGCTTCGCGAGAAACTAACACCATGCCGCAATGGGCAGGTTCCTGCTGGTACTACCTCCGCTTCCTTGATCCGAAAAACTCAAAGGAGATAGCGTCGAAAGAATTACAGGCCTATTGGGGCTGTCCTGATTTCTATATCGGTGGTGCCGAGCACGCCGTGCTCCACTTACTCTACGCCCGCTTCTGGCACCGCTTCCTGTATGACCTCGGCGTTCTGCCAACGCCCGAACCGTTTAAGAAACTTTTCCATCAAGGTCTTATCTTAGGTGAAGACGGTGAAAAGATGTCCAAAAGCCGTGGCAATGTCGTCAACCCTGACGATATCGTTAAAGCTTACGGGACGGACGCACTTCGCCTCTACCTCATGTTCCTAGGGCCACTCGAAGCCTCCAAACCCTGGAATACCAATGGTATCGAAGGCGTCAGCCGCTTCCTCCGTCGCACCTGGCGATTAGCCATTGATGAGACCACAGGCAAACCAGCAGCCAAGTCTTCTGGCACGACAGAACCTGAAGAACTCACCCGAGAATTACACAAAACGATACAAAAAGTTTCTGCAGACATCGAAACCCTCGGATTCAACACCTGCATCTCGCAGATGATGATCTTCTTAAATGCTGCTGAAAAAGCTCCCACTATTTCGCGCTCAACGCTCGAGGACTTTATACGCTTAGTCGCACCCTTTGCTCCGCACTTAGCTGAAGAGATTTGGTCACGCCTTGGCCGTGATGGCAGCATCTCCGACGCAGGCTGGCCAAAAGCGGATGCCGCAAAACTTATCGAAACAACCGTTGAAGTTATTTTTCAGGTTAACGGCAAAGTACGTTCGACACAAAAACTCCCGAAAGACACGACCAAGGAACAACTCTTGGCCCTCGCCAAAGCCGACCCGGCGGTCGCAAAATTCCTCGAAGGCAAAACCGTCCTCAAGGAAATCATCGTGCCCGGCAAGTTGGTGAACTTGGTAGTACCGGCGTAAGTTTAGCGGTACTAGCGGTACTAGCGGTGTTAGTAGCTTTAATCCTTATTCTTCCAACTTAGCTGGCTCTAGCCGCGGCACAAGTACGTGAAAGATGATGAGGGCGAGTAAGTATGCCACTGAGGCGTAAATGAACATGGCTTGGAATCCAAATTTGGCGACGATGGTTCCGGTGCCGTAGGCAACGGCCGCGCCTGAAACCGATCCCATAAAACTGCCCATGCCGGTGACACGTCCCGCAGCAGATGAAGGGAACATATCACCGACAGTTGCAAAAAGTGTCGATGAGTTGGCTTGGTGTGCAGCCGTACCAATGGCGATCAAGCCGACGGCCGTCCACAGGCTGGTTGTCTGCGCTGCAAGGTATACGGGTAGCACAGCAATGGCGGCTAAGAGCATGGTGCTCTTGCGTGCAGCATTGGTTGAGAGACCGGCCTTAATCAAACGACTCGAGAACCATCCGCCCGCCACACTGCCTAAATCACTGACAATATAGATGACGAGAAAAGGTAGCGTGATCGACTTTAAGTCTAATTTTGTACCGCCAAACTTTTCATTTTCGGAGAAAAACGTTGGGAGCCAGACAAGGTAAAAATACCAAACCGGGTCGCAGAGAAATTTACTGGCCGCAAATGCCCAAGCCTGACGCTTACCCGTCACCGCACTCCAAGGCACACTTTGAGTAGACGTCACACGTCCATCACGAATGTGCGTGAGCTCGCTTTCATTCACACCTTCACAATTTTCGGGCGACCGGTAAGTCCTAAACCACAAAAACAACCAGAGACCTTGGAATACCGCTGAAACCACAAAAACCCAGCGCCAGCCATATTCACGGAGAATAAAAGGGATAACTGAATAAACTAAAATAACGCCGACGTTCGCACCCGCATTGACGATACCCAGTGCGAGTGCGCGTTCTTCTTTCGGAAACCATTCACCGGAAGCCTTAACTGCACCTGGGAAATTTCCGGATTCACCGAGGCCCAGTCCGAATCGTGCGAGTGAAAAATGAAGCAGCCGACCACAGAATGCGTGGGCGAGTGAACATGCTGCCCAAAGTGAGAGCGAGAGTGAGAGGCCTTTTCTTGGACCGAAGACATCCAAGACACTACCCATAACCAAGAAACCTATTCCGTAAGCTACCTTGAAGCAGGCATCGATGACGCTAAAATCTTCTTTGGTAAAACCAAACTCACTTTTGAAAGCCGGATCGATCATCACGACCGAAAATAAGTTACGGTCGAAATAGTTGATCGTCGTCGCCAAGAAGAGGAGCGCAGCGATTCTCCAGCGGTATTGGGTCATTGTAGAATGATAAAGGGGGTAAGTGCTGGCAAAATGAGGTAAATCAAGGTGACTGTCGCTTGCCTAAAGACTGAAGGATATGTAGACCAAGAGGCGATGGGCAAGTTCCTGCCCAGCCCTTCTATACAGATGCCACGCGTCCTGCTGACCTCAACTTCTTTCCTCGATACGCCAGGAGACCATCAGCGTATTTTAAAAGAAACTGGCTGGGAAATTGTGACCGCTCGAGGGCCTCTCAACGAAAAGGATACCTTAGCCCAAGTTGGTGAAGTTGACGGTTATATCTGCGGCGATGATGCGATTACCGCCCAGGTCATCACCAAGGCCCTGCCCCGCCTCAAAGTCATCAGCAAGTACGGCATCGGTACCGACAAAATCGACATCCCAGCCGCAACCGCTGCCGGCATCCCGATTTTGTATACTCCTGGCGTCAACCACACCACTGTCGCCGAACACGCCTTCCTTCTCTTACTCGCGCTTGAGCGTAATTTTATATTCCACACCGAATCGACACGCACAGGAGGCTGGAAACGTAAAACGGGCTTCGAGTTATTTGGGAAAACAATCGGGATTGTTGGCCTAGGACGAATCGGCAAAGAAGTTGCCATAAGAGCCAAGGCATTCGGCATACAGGTTGTAGGATTTGGAAACCATTGGGATGCATCGTTTGCTCAAGCTCATAACATTAAGCGCCTCCAGACGGTTGATGAACTACTGTCGACTTCAGACTATGTATCACTTCACACAGACCTTAAGCCCGAAACCCATAATCTCATCCGCGCTCAAACGCTCGCGAAACTTAAACCAGGAGCGCTGATTATCAATTGTGCACGCGGTGAAGTGGTGAACTCGGCCGACGTTGCCGCTGCCTTGAAATCTGGCAAGCTACGTGGCTACGCGACAGACGTACTTGACCAGGAGCCACCCGCTGCGGATCACCCCCTGATAAATCTCCCAAATTGTATTGTCACCCCACACGTCGCTTCGCGCACCGCAGAGAGCGTGGAGCGTCAAGCAACCTGCGCCGTCGAAAATTTAGTTAAAGCTTTCCGAGGCGAAAAACCTGAAGGTATTAAAAACCCAGAAGTCACGCTGGCTCGTCATTTCTAAAATCTCATGCCCGAGACTTTTTACATCTTCCCCGAAGCGACTCACACCTCGCTCATAGCTAAAGCGTACCAACATCGCGGTTTTGGTAGAGACGAGTCTGCACAAGCTGCCCACATGGCTTCCATGGCCACTCGCCATGGCATTCGCACGCACAACGCCATCAAGGCCCTACACCTCGACGAGCTCTTTGGCTCTAAAGTTGGCGGATGTATTCCAGGTGCATCTATCAAAAAACTTTCTTCACGTTTCGATGCCACAGAAGTCTGGGACGCACAAAAGAAACTCGGTCAAGCTGTAGCGATTGATGCTATCAACCGTTGTATCGAACTAGCCGATAAGCACGGAGTGGGTACGGTATCGGTCGACAACGCCTTCCACTACCTCTGGGGCGGCGGCTATGTCATGGAGGCTGCGCAACGTGGCTATATCGCCTACACGAATTGCACGGCCTCACTCGCCGAGGTTGTACCTTTTCAAGGAAAGTACCCGACGCTTGGAACAAATCCGCACTCCTGGGGATTCCCGACAACGGATGCAGTCGGGTTTCCCATTGTCATTGATTGGGCGACGTCCGTCATCGCCATGGGTCGCGTCCAACAGCTGAAACGCGAAGGCAAACCCCTACCGCCAAATGCCGCTGTCGATAAAAACGGCAATCCAACGACGGATCCCTCTCAGGCTATTTCGCTGCTACCTTTCGGTGCACACAAAGGCTACGGTCTATCACTGATTAATGAAATCGTGGCAGGGTTCATCGGTGGTTCGTTGCCAACCATCCGTAGTCGCGCCACTGTTCAGGATGAAAAACAATCCTGTGCGTTTTTCTTCCAAGTCATTCACCCCGAAGCAATCAGCGGTGGCGCCTTTGCGGCTGGACGTAACCAAAAGCAAAATGTCCAAGCGGTGCTTTCCGATATACTTGGACATGGTAACGGGCAGTGCATGCTCCCAGGGCAAATCGAATCAATGTGGGCAAGCCGCAGCAAAGACGTCGGCGGCCTTCTCTTCACTCAAGCCGAAGTCGAAGCGCTCAACGAAATCGCGCATAGCTGTGGTGAAAAGTCGTTGGCTATCTCCGAATTGAAGACCGCCAACTACTGATTACCTAAACTGTAAGAACTTTTACCATCAGTCTCTCCTTTAGTCCTTAGCCTTTAACACTTAACCTAACCCTTCAAACCACCATGTCGCTCAAAGTTAAACCTGCATCCGCCTGCGCCTATGACGTCCTTGCTCTCGGGGAAGTGATGTTGCGACTCGATCCTGGTGAAGGACGAATCCGCACTGCTCGTGGATTCACCGCATGGGAAGGCGGCGGCGAATACAACGTTGCTCGCGGTCTTCGCAAATGCTTTGGCCAGCGTGCCGCTGTTTGCACCGCATTCGTGGACAACGAAGTTGGCCATCTCATCGAAGATTTAATCCTGCAAGGTGGCGTTGCCACCGACTTTGTAAAATGGCGCGAAGACGACGGTATTGGACGTACTATTCGCAATGGTCTGAATTTCACCGAACGGGGTTTTGGTATTCGCGGAGCCGTCGGCGTACCTGATCGTGGCAACAGTGCTGCCAGCCAACTTAAGCCCGGTGACTTCGACTGGGATCATATCTTCGGTAAACTTGGGGTACGCTGGTTCCATACCGGTGGCATCTTTGCAGCACTTTCGGAAAGCACGGCCGCACTCACACTTGAAGCGGTTAAAGCCGCCCAAAAGCATGGCACCGTCGTCTCATACGATCTCAACTACCGACCATCGCTCTGGAAGTCGATCGGTGGACTTAAGAAAGCCCAAGAGGTTAATCGTGCGATCGCCAAGCACGTCGACGTCATGATTGGTAACGAGGAGGACTACACCGCATCACTCGGATTCGAAGTCAAAGGCGCCGACCACAATCTATCGCAAATCGAAACCGAAGCCTTCAAAGCGATGATCCAGACGGCGGTAAAAGATTACCCTAATTTCAAAGTCGCTGCCACCACCCTGCGTCGCGTTATCAGCGCAACCAAGAATGACTGGAGTGCCATCTGCTGGCATGATGGTAAGTTCCACACATCACGCCCTTACCCAGAACTTGAAATCCTCGACCGGGTTGGCGGCGGCGATAGTTTCGCCTCGGGCCTAGCTTTCGGTTTCCTTGAATTTAACGATGCCCAAAAAGCTGTCGAATACGGTGCCGCCCATGGCGCACTGGCTTCGACGACACCCGGCGACACGTCCATGGCCACTCGCAAGGAAGTAGAAAAGCAAATCGCCGGCGGTAGCGCCCGCGTCGTCCGCTAACACCCTTGAGCATGAAACCTGCCGAACTTTTCTCCCTTAAAGGCAACACCGCTGTAATCATAGGCGGTACGGGCGAGCTTTGTGGTGCGATTGCTGAAGGCTTTGCCGCAGCAGGTGCACACGTTGTCCTCGTCGGAAGGGATGCCACGAAAGCCGAAGCACGCCTGTCAAAAATTAAAGCGAGTGGTGGTTCAGGGGAATTCGCTGTGTGTGAAGCTACCGACAAGTCTGCGCTCACCGCACTCCGCGATAAATTACTAGCACGCGGACCGATTGATATCTTGATCAATGGCGCAGGGACAAACTCCCCGACCCCATTCCTCGAGATTGCCGAGTCCGAGATCGACCGCATCCTCAA
>CANHHS010000061.1 GCA_947460445.1 Opitutia bacterium
CCAAGGAAAGGGATCTAAGACCGTTATCCCAAGTAAGGTGTTTGCAAAAATTACCTGTCGCTTAGTCCCTGGTATGAATCCTGAAGACATTTTAGCAAAAGTGTCTGCGACCATTCGCGCACGCGCCCCGAAAGGCGTGAAAGTAGAAATTGAAATCAAGCAAGGGAACGCTGCGTACTTTGTGTGTCCACCAGGACGTCCGAATACGCCGAAGGGACAAAACCCTGTCCTCGCGCGCGCTTTCGCCGAAACAGAGTGCGCAATCGCTGGCGCATTTGGTAAGCCGCCCATCTTTGTGCGCGAAGGTGGCAGCGTGCCGATTATTGAAGACATTCGTCGAGAGACAGGTTTGGATTCGGTGATGATTGGGCTCTTTACACCCGAATCGAATTTACACGCACCCGATGAAAATTTGGACATCGGTATGGCCGAAAAGGCGATTAAAGCCTATGAAAGCCTCTTGGAAGGGGTTGCCAAGGGCGGCCGGAAGTAAGCCCTTCTGCCTTCCACTTTTCCTTTAAAGACCCTATACCAAAAGCCTTCCCATGGCTGTTTTTCGCAAGCGCACCCACACCCCGACGCCTAAAAAGAAGGACATTGCGGCGGGTCTTTGGACTAAATGCCCTGGTACGGGCGAGATGGTCTTTACGAAGGACCTCGAGGCTAGCTGGAATGTTTTTCCCAGTGGGTATCATGACCGCCTAAGTGCCGATCGCCGTATTGAGCTACTCATTGATAAGGGCACCTGGCGCGAGACAGACGCGCGTCTCGTTTCTAAAGACCCTTTGCGCTTCACTGCGGGCGGCTCTTACCCAGAACGACTCCTGCAGCACCAACGTAAGTCAGGACTTCGTGATTCGGTTGTTTCGGGTACAGGGCAGCTTGATGGCATACCTGTTTCGCTGGCTGTCATGGACTTTGGATTCATGGGCGCATCGATGGGCTCAGTCGCCGGAGAAAAAGTTACGCGCGCTATTGAGCGGGCGATTAAAGATAAGCGCGCCTGTATTGTTGTCTGCGCTTCAGGTGGCGCGCGTATGCAAGAAGGTATTCTTTCGTTGATGCAAATGGCTAAGACCTCTGCGGCGCTCGCGCGTTTGCGGGAGGCAGGCCTTCCTTATATTGCAGTGCTTACCAACCCAACCATGGCAGGTGTCATGGCAAGTTACGCAACCCTTGGAGATGTTATTGTCGCAGAACCACAGGCACTCATTGGTTTTGCAGGGGCACGCGTGATCAAAGAAACCACCAATCAAGATTTACCTGAAGGCTTCCAGACTTCCGAATTTCTCCTGAAGCGTGGCCTGATTGACATGATTGTTTCACGCAAGGAGATGAAGCCTCGCTTGGCGAGTCTGCTCCGTGCGGTGGGTCCTCGTGCGAAGCCTGTAAAGGCCCGTTAAGGTAGTCGGCGCTGCCGATGAACTCTCCTGCTGCCACGCTCGCCTGGCTAACCAATCTCCGGGCTGGTGGGTCGCGGTTAGGTATCGAGCGCATGCGCGCGTTGATGGACCGACTGCAGCACCCAGAGCTAACGACGCCGTGCATTCATGTTGCAGGCACCAATGGCAAAGGGTCCACGTGTGTAATGCTGGAAGCGATTCAGCGCAAAGCAGGCGGACGTTTAACAGGGCTCTACACGAGTCCACACCTCATTCATCTCGGCGAGCGCATTCAACATAACCGTCGACTGCTTCCTGAGGCGTCGATTGTCGAACGCGCTGAAGCGTTGCGAAGCACGGTCGAAGCAATCCAGCGCGAAACTCCTGACCTCACGCCAACATTTTTTGAACTCATGACCTGTATGGCCTTTCAGGCCTTCGCAGAATGGAAAGTAGACATCGCCATTCTCGAAACAGGACTCGGTGGCAGGCTGGATGCGACAAATGTTTGTAAGCCCCTTGTCACTGTAATCACGAGTATCGGTTTAGATCATGAAGAATATTTGGGAAATTCCATCGAGTTGATTGCCGGAGAAAAAGCCGGCATCCTGAAGCCCGGTTTTCCTTGTGTCTTGGGTGAGTTGCCGCCGGAGGCCGAGGCAGTGATACGTCGGCGCGCTCATGAGCTTGGCGTAAAAGTTTATACGGTTCGCGAACGCTTCGGGGAAAATTTACCGACCACTAATCTTGAAGGCCGACACCAATCTATCAATGCAGGCTGTGCCTTATTGGCCTGTGAGATTCTTAGTCAAAAATTACCATTCGACCCTGAGCTCGCCCAGCAAGCCCTCCAGTCTATCGAATGGAATGCGCGTTGGCAGCGTGTCCCTTTACCAGATGGTCGCACACTCATTATCGATGCCTCTCATAATGAAGAAGGCGTACGGTCACTCGAGCCGCTTTTAGCCGAACTGCATTCGCCAACGGTGATTGTCGGAGCTACCGGGATGGCACGTGCCTTGCCTTTGTTAGCATGCGTTGCACGTCACGCAGGTGTGCTACATTTAGTTGAACCCGCCAACGAACGGGCGCTTTCACACGCACAACTTGCTGAATTGCTGCCTCCCCTCAAAATCCCTGTCCGCCGATCAAAGGTCAGTGAGCTCTTCCCTGCGAAGGACCAATGTCGCGCCCATGGTGACACCGTGCTTGTCGTAGGGTCGCTTTACCTCGCAGGGGAAGTGCTCGCACGGCTTTCGGGCGAGATGCCTTCGGTGAACTGGCAAGACCGCTTCACGCCTTCACGCTGATGGAATCCGGTCAGCAGTCATCTAAAGACAAGCCGCCACTGATTGATCCACAGGAATTGCCTGGCTGGGTCATCGAAGAGGATGCGGATTTTCTCGTTTTTGATAAACCGGGCTGGGTTGTTTGCCATCCATCCAAAGATGGCCCTTGGTCTTCATTGGTCGGCGCAGTGCGTGTTTGGCGAACAATGGATAAGATGCATTTAGTTAGTCGCCTCGACCGCGAAACGAGCGGGGTGATTCTTTTGGCAAAACATGCAGTGGCTGCTTCCCTAGCGCAGACAGCGATGGAGCGCCGCTGGGTTCATAAAACCTATCTAGCCATACTTGAAGGTGAAGTCACGGAGCCTGTGATGGTTGATCAGCCACTCGGTGACGATATTACCAGTGAAGTCGCCGTGCGCACGACCGTTAGGGCCGACGGTTCGCCATCGGCAACTTTCTTTGAGCCGCTACTCTATCGCAAGGGCTTCACGTTGGTTAAGGTTAAGCCGCACACGGGCCGTAAGCATCAGATTCGTGCGCATGCCCTTTGGATGGGGCACCCTGTCGTTGGCGACAAACTCTACGGGCGGGACGCTTCGCTTTATCTTGAATTTGCTCGTGAGGGATGGACGCCGCGCCTTGCCCGCTCACTTGCTCACCGTCGTCAGGCGCTCCATGCCGCTCGACTCGACTTCACTGCACCGAATTTTGTCCGCACCTTTTGTGCGCCCTTTGCGAAAGACCTACGTGAATTTGCTGAAATTCAGATGGGCGTACCTGCCGCAGAGATGGTGGTCCTTCTGCAAAACGCAGAACTGACTTAACCGTGGGCAATCGTCGCTGCGTCAATATGGCTAGCGCCGCCAATGCGCAAAGCAGTCGCGCACGCACTTAGGGTTGCCCCTGTGGTCAGGACGTCATCGATGATCACGAATCTACCTGCTGGTAGCTTTTTCTTTGGTAAAATACGAAAGGCGTCGTCCATATTTTGCACGCGCTTCTCTCGACCAAACTTAACTTGTTGGCCAGTATCGCGCGTGCGTTCGAGTAGGTGCATGTAGGTGCAACCTGGCACCTTTTGCGCAAACTCTTTAGCCAAAACTTCAGCTTGGTTGTACCCGCGTTCTTGTTGTCGAACTTGGTAAAGCGGAACTGGCACAAGAAAAGATCCAGCAAGGTGCCGACGGAAGACCTCGTCCTCCAAAGCGATCTGCACCAGGTCCTTGGCAAGAAATGGCTCATTGCGATATTTCATCCGGTGAATCAGGTGGCGCATGGCATCTTTTAATTGGAAGGCACATAGGGCTCGTCCGAAAGCTGGGCTTAACCCTATACAGTGCGTGCAGCTTCTCGGGCCTACGAGTACGCCAAAAAACGGATGACCACATGTTGCGCACCGCGGGTCGGCGATACGCTGAAGCTTAGCTACCCCTTGAGAAGATAAGTGTCGCCATGGGCCCGCCTCTAGGGGTTCGCCGGTGAGAATACAGTCCCGCGGGAAGATGAAATCGAGCAAGCCATCCAACAATTCTTGCTCCTGGAATGTGCGGGCTTCACTCACGGCCATTTTAAATTCCGCTTAACTCCTAAGGAGTCAAAGGGCTGGATTGCCTAGAGGCTTAGCCTGCTTGCAAGCAGGTGCTTCCTTTTAGGGACTCGGCTTCTGGCCTTCGAAAGTCCGTTAGGCTAAAATTGCCACCGAAGTATGCAAAATGCATTTGCTCAGAAAGGGGGACAACCCAAGCATCAGTCTTTCCTCTATGTCGTTTGACTTCGATAGTTGTCCCGACCGCTCGACGAGCGACAGCACCAAGTGGCATAAATACACCGGTCGCGATATCATTCCTTCATGGATTGCGGATATGGATTTCATTTCGCCGCCTGAAGTTATTGAAGCGGTGCGCGAGCGTGCGGCTCATGGCGTTTATGGTTACCCTGCTCAGCGCGACCGAACATTTGAGGCGGTTGTGAATCATGTAAAAAATCGGCATCAGTGGACGATTGGCAAAGAAACCATCACGTTCATGTGTTCGCTGGTTCCGGGAATCCATGCGGCAATTCGCGTGGGCTGCGCACCGGGCCAATCTGTTGTCAGCACCTTCCCTGTATACCCGCCATTTTTGAATGCGCCGACGCTTTCGGAGCGCGGATTGCTTAAAGTCCCCATGGCTTTTGAAAACGGCCAATGGACGTTTGACTGGGTCGCACTCGAGAAAGCCTGCGCACAGCCTGAAGCTAAGGTCTTGTTATTGTGCAGCCCTTACAATCCATTGGCTCGAGTCTTCTCTCGCGAAGAGTTGCTACGTGTAGCTGAGTTAGCGAAGCGCCACGACTTGCTCGTTTGCTCGGACGAAATCCATTGCGACCTCGTTCTTGACCCAAAGATTAAGCACACGGTCTTCGCGACACTTTCCGATGATGCGGCGTCCCGGACGGTTACCCTGATGGCAGCTAGTAAAACCTACAACGTAGCTGGACTGACGTGCGGATTCGCAATCATCCCCGATAGCGGCCTCCGTACGCGCTTCCGGAGGATTTTACAGGGGCTCTCATTAGATCAAAATATTTTTGGCATGGCGGCAACCGAGGCTGCTTTCAATCACGGCGAGCCGTGGCGCTTAGCCGTCATCGATTACCTTCGTGGCAATGTTGATCTCATTGAGAAGGAGTTGAAAGATATGCCCGGGCTTGTGTTGCGACAGCGCCCACAGGCGAGCTTCTTAGCTTGGATTGATGCAACCGCACTTGGTTACGAGGATCCGCATGCAGCCTTTGAGCAAGGTGGTGTTGGCCTCGGCAATGGTGCTGATTTTGCAGGGGCAGGGCACGTGCGTATCAACTTTGGATGTCCGAGGGACCGCCTTCGTGAAATCCTGCGACGCATGAAAGCGGTCGTCGCGAAAGCGCCTGGCCGTCGTTAAGCGCGCTTAACTTGCTGGCTTAGCACTTGTGTTGCGATGACGCAGGCCAGTGCCGCGTTTTCAGCACGCAGGACTGCATGGCCAAGTGAAATGGGTCTGAACCCTGCATGTCGAGCAGCGGCGAGTTCTTCGGGGTTCAAGTCACCTTCAGGGCCAACCAACCAGACAATCCGCGTGATACCCGTTAATTGCAGTAGTCCAACGGGCTCAGCATCAATTTCTAAGGAAGCGGTGAGGCGTAATTCGCCATCGGCGATGGGTGCTAGCGCATCACACCAAGCACGAAAATAATTTGGCGTCTGCACCTTGGCTGCCCAGGGATTTCCGCATTGTTTACAGGCTTCGATAACTTGATCGCGCCACCGCTCTGCTTTCGCTTGGGAGCGTTCAGCATCGAGGCGGACTTCGCAGCGTGCCGTCATTAACGGCTGGATTTCGTTAACACCCGCTTCAGCGACCGAGCGAACGAGGTCATCCATCGTACCGCCTTTGGGCATAGATTGAACAAGTGTAATCTGGGGGGAGGATTCAGGTGCGCGCGAAACTTTCAAAAGCTCAACGATGGCGGCGTTACCATCGGCGCTGCTTAAGCGCCCCTCAGCAATCATGCCCGTGCCATCGAGAACAACCACGACGTCTCCGCGGCGAGCACGTAGACTGCGCACCAAGTGTCCGCTTTCCTCGGGCGAGAGGGTGACGGTTGTTGCGCCAGGGCGCAGAGGTTTTTCAAGCCAAGCACGTAGCATAAATTACGTAGGGATTGCCTCCGCCCGGTCATACGACGCATCCCAATCTTTCCAGATAGTTTCGTAACCAGCCTTGCTGAGCATTTCGGAAACCTCAGCGGGTGAGCGGGTGTCTTCAATCGAGAATTGCTCCAAGGAGGCCTCTGCGCCCTCGGAGTAACCTGCGGGATTGGTGCGCGAGCCCGCTGACATCGCAGTGACGCCAAGGCGAAAGGCTTTATCGCGGAAAGCGGCACTTTCGCGGGTGCTTAAATTTAATTCAACTTCTCCATTCAAGAGACGGAATGCACAGATTGCTTGGACAAGGTCTCGATCAGTCATTTCGACCTTTGGCTGCAGGTTGCCTTCATGTGGCCGCAAGCGCGGGAAGGACACGCTGAATCGGCTACGCCAATGTTTGCGTTCGAGCCATTCGAGGTGCAGTGCCGTGAAGAAGCACTCCGTACGCCAGTCTTCGAGGCCAAATAGCCCGCCTAAGCCAATTTTATGTACACCCGCCTGACCAACGCGATCGGGTGCATCTAGCCGCCAGGCAAACTCGGATTTGCGTCCCTTCGGGTGATGGGTGCGGTATGTTTCCGCATGGTAAGTCTCTTGGTAAACTAAGATAGCATTTAATCCGTGCTGTCGGAGCCTGACATATTCTTCGACCTCTAGAGGTTGAACCTCCATGGATAATGAAGCGAAGTGTGGACGCAGGAGGTCGAGCGCTTGAACGAAATAATCCACGCCAACTTTTGTCGATTCTCCTGTTAGCAGCAGTGCATGATCAATGCCGAGTTTGCGAATGGCGGCAGCTTCGCGCAGGATTTCAATCGGGTTCAGTGTTCGCCGCGGGACTTTATTTCCAGCGCTATAGCCACAATAAGTACATACATTCTGACATTCATTCGAGAGGTATGCGGGAGCGAATAGCTGCATCGTTCGTCCGAATCGCTGGACGGTTCGTGCGTGGCTCAGCTGAGCCATTGTTTCAAGGTAAGGTTGTGCTGCCGGCGAGATGAGGGCTCGAAAATCGTCGAGTTGGCAGTTGCCGGTTTTCGCACGGTCGAGTGCCTGGAGAACGTCTTTTTCCGTGCATGCAGTAATGCTGGCTCGGGTAATATCCCAAGGGTGAGCGGCATGGACTTCGGCAAAAGACACGCTGATAACTTAGAAGCGAAAGGGCGGAGCGCAAGCGTCTCGGGCGTTGCAGAAGTAAAGGCTTACCCTCAACTTTAAGCCGTGCCCGATCTGCGCGCCGAACTCATTTCGAAGGCCTATGGCAGCGTCCAGGTCTTAAAAGGTGTTAGCCTGCACCTAAGGCCGGCAGAGCTCGTTTGTATGATTGGTTCTTCTGGCTGCGGGAAGTCGACCCTACTGCGCTGTCTCAATGGACTGGAATCTGTGGATGGGGGTTCAATTACTTTAGATGGAGCCCCCGTTGCTCCTCTCGATCTTCGCCGGCGTGTTGGCTTGGTCTTCCAGGGATTTCATCTCTTCCCGCATTTAGATGTCATGGGCAATCTGTTACTCGCACCTGGATTGTTGCGGCCTGAATTTACAAAAGAAGACACGGATTATGCCAAGCAATTACTCGCGCGTGTTGGCGTGTCGGCGGAATTATTTAATCGCCGGCCGCATCAACTTTCCGGCGGGCAGCAACAGCGCGTTGCCATTGCTCGCGCGCTAGCGCTGCGCCCAGACGCAGTGCTCTACGATGAGCCGACGAGCGCACTTGATCCTGAGCGAACTGCCGACGTCGTTGCGCTTATTCGTGACCGTCAGCAAGAAGGCCTCGCTCAAATTGTCGTTACACATGATATGCCTTTTGCGCGCGCGCTTGCGTGTCGCACCATTCACCTCGACCACGGGGAAATTGTGGCAGATGCCACAGATTTACTAACGGCACCACGCGATGAACGTACCCAGCGCTTTCTCCGCGCATGTCTAGCATGAGATACGCGCTCGTATTGTTAATGGTATCGCTGGCGGCGCGTGAGCCCTTGCCCGAGTTAACTTGGGGTGCAGCCACTGACGGCAATGTGCCGTACGCGTTTCACCCAGACGAGACCGATGCACTCGTGGGCTTTGAGAAAGACATTGTTGATGCTATTGCGCGTCGCATCGGGCGACAGCCAAAAGCCATTCGTAACGATTGGGATGGCTTAGTTCCAGGAGTGCAAGCTGGCACATACGATATAGCCATCAACGGAATTGAGATCAGTGATGACCGAGCCAAAGAGGTCGATTTTTCCATTCCGTATTTTAAATGTTACGAACAAATCGTGGTTCGTCGCGGTGGCCCCCGTCCTGAATCACTTGCAGCGATGTCAGGTCTGCGTGTGGGTACGCTTGGTCAGACGTTGGCACTTGAATTATTGGAGAATGCCCCGGGCGTTGAGGCCGTTCGGTATGACCAAGAATTGCAGGCTTACAACGATCTCGCGGCGGGTCGTATCGACGCGGTCCTGCTCGATGTGCCGATTGCCAAGTATTATGCAGGCCCTGATCCACGCCTTGAATTAATCGGCGAGCCGATTGGAGAAATTCGTTACGCTATTGCGTTGCGCAAAGGGAGCGCCCTCAAGGCTCCGATTGACGCTGCATTGCGTGGCATGATTGCGGATGGCGAACTGCGACGGATTCTCTCCAAGTGGGATCTCTGGGGGCCTGCGCAGGCGTCTTTACACGGGCAACCTCCTGAACCACTCGGAACGCCAGATGGCTACCTAGATTATGTGAGCCGTGTGCGCGACTCGGTTTCTTGGACAGAAAAGCTTGCACGGTATTTTTCACCCGAAGCCCTTTCGCTCTTAGGCAAAGGCGCCGGTTTGACGCTCGCGCTTTCGTTGAGCGCGATGGCCTTGGCTGTTGCGCTTGGTCTCGCACTTGCCTTGGCACGCGTTTACGGCCCAACGCCAGTTTCATGGCTAGCGGCAACCTGGATTGAGGTTATTCGCGGAACACCCCTGCTTATTCAAACGCTCTTTCTGTATTATGGATTACCCAATATCGGTATCCAGCTCCCACCGTTTGTCGCTGGCGTCTTGGCGTTAGGAGTGAACTACGCTGCATACGAGGCGGAGAATTATCGAAGTGGCTTGCGTGGCGTTCCCCGAGGCCAACTCGAAGCAGCTTTAGACTTGGGGCTTACACAGCGCCAGGCATTACGACACGTGATTGTTCCGCAAGCACTGCGCGTGTGTCTGCCGACGATGACGAACGACTTTATCAGTCTTCTGAAAGATTC
>CANHHS010000062.1 GCA_947460445.1 Opitutia bacterium
CAGCACCAGACCGCCCCAAGAGAAAGCGATGGTGAAGAATACGCCAGCGTAGATGAGGTGCAGATTTTTCATCGAGCAAACAGGGTTGGGCCTTGGCGTTTTTCAGCACGGGGCGCGAGCATCCAGAGGACGTGTGCGCAGAAGACGATGTGTCCAAGCGTCATGAGCGATCCACAAATCGTGCGTGCGTAATTCCATGGTTCAGCGGCCGCTGCGATTTGCGCAGGGGTCATCACGGCGGCATTCCACTGCATGCCTTGCATCCAACCATGGATACTCATCACCACGACATACCCGATGGTACCAATCGCACAGAGCCAGAAATGGAGGTGAATCAGGGCAGCTGAAGGCCATTCGCGCTGAGCGAGACGTGGTAGAATAAAGTAAAACGCACCAAAGAGCGCCATGGTTAGGAAGGCGTGCATCCCATGGTGAGCGTGACCAATCGTGAAGTTTGTAAAGTGAGTAACCGCATTCACATCGCGCAGCGCCATCAACGATCCAGCGAAACTGGAGAGCGTGTAATTCATGGCACCAAAAACGGTGAAACGCAGCGTCGGGCTACCCCAAATCGCACCCCAAGCCTGTGAGCTTGTGGTGGTATAGTGGAAATTAATGGCCGTCACGAGTACTGGGATGACCATCATGACGGAGGCTACGATGCCGGCAGACTGTAGCCATACGGGCACTGGACCTCCGAGAAGGTGATGGATACCTGCCCAATTGTAAAACAGGGCAAACGTCCAGAAACCAACGACGGAGAGGTAATAGCTGTGGATCGGACGGCCAAGTACCTTAGGAATAAAGTAGTACATCGATGCCACGCCCACAGGCGTCAGGAAGAGGCCAATGGCGTTGTGACCAAACCACCAGTTGGTAATCGCCTGCACGGTGCCGCGAGCTGGGAACCAAAGGATCATCATTTGCGCGACCAAATAGAGAATCGGTAGCCAGAACATCGCGGCCAAAATATACCACTGTGAAACGTAAACGTGTGTCGTCTGACGACGTGAGAACGCAACCACTGACCATAAACCGATAAGCAGGAAACACACGCCAAGCACAGGGGCGACCTCACGTGGCATTTCCAACCACTCAACACCTGTCATCTGACCACCAGCGATGGCAAACATGCCGTAGACCAAGGTGAGATTCCAGCCAATGCCGCCAAGAATGGGTACCCAACCATTGCGCAGCTCCGTCCGTGCGAGGCGATGCATGAGCCAAATACTAACCGCAAAGATGGCATTAAAGGACCAACCGTACGCCACCATGTTCAGGTGTAATGTACGGGAACGACCAAATGTTAATGCTTCCGTATTTAAGAACTCAGGGACGTGCAACTTGATGGCTGAAATAACTCCAAAGATGGATCCGATAACCAACCACAATGCCGACATCACCGTAAAGAAGACAACGGGCGAACGCAGAGATCGATCAATCTGAGCAACACGACTCAAGTTTCCCTCGGCGAGAGGGTTGTGTCGGTTAAGAACATTTTGGACAGACGGTGATGACATGGAAGTAGGTTATTGAGGGAAACGATCCTGGATGACGCCTTCGGGCTCATCGGCATCAAAAATCGCACGTGAATCGCGCTCGAGGTCATCAAACTGACCACTGCGACGTGACCAAGAGAGCGCCCAAATAGCAGAACCCAAAAAGACAAGGCCAAGGAGAAAAACCCCGAGGAGGGATAAGTCCCAAAAAGATTCTACGGGTGCGGGTGACATTATTTTGTTGGCTGTGACTGCGTGCGGAACTTTGCGAAGGTGTCATTATCCGCAGCTAAAAGTGCCATGGCTTGATCAATCGGCACGCGGTACGTGCCATCGGTATTACGACCTGGCTGAGTAAGGGTAGCCTGTGCTTTTACTTCAAGTTCACGGCGCAACTGAACTTGTTGTGCGCGGTAAGCTGTGTCCGCTGGAGTCGAAGGACGCGTCAAGAAGTAGGCCGTAGCAATCGAGCCAAAGGCAACGACGACGAAAGCTGCTGCTCCCAGCCAGGAGAGTGCACTACGTGAGTTATCATTCATGGTATTCGAGGGATTCGCTAATGCGTGGGTCGTGAATAGGAATGCACTCGGCGTTACGTGCCGTGCGCAGGAAGATTGCAAAAACAAGTGCGCCGAACCCAACGACAGACAGCAGGTCGAGGCCAAGTTGCGGGACTAAGAAATCATTCACATGGAAGCCGACTTCACTGTGATCGTGAATTTTCCGAGGGATTGCATTCCACCAGAGGTCAACGAGTCCGCCGAAGAATATCAAGCTAGCCACCGCCACGATACGGCTGGCGACAATCTTTGTGCGGTAAAAGAGCAGAAGAATGAATGGTAGCAGGAAGAATCCGAACACCATAAACATCGAAACCCACCACCACTGACTCTTCTCACCTGTGACAGCATCGATTTCGCGAATATTGTACCAGAAAGTTTCTTCGGGAATATTTGCGTTATAGATAATGAAGTACTGCGAGAAACTGATGTACGCCCAGAAAACCGTGAACGCTAACATCAAGCAACCCAGTACGTGGCGATGGGCTTGGTTAAGCATGCCCCCGAGCCAACCACGGGTAGAAAGTAGGTGCGTTAAGATAACAGTGACGGAAAGCGCCAAGCGGATGGACAACGTAAAGAACCAAACGCCGTACATGGTTGAAAACCAGTGATACGATAGCGCCATCAAGCAATCGAAAGCCAGGAAGGTGAGTGTCAATGCGGCGACGGGTACGCCTGCTGCGGAAATAGCATGCAAGGTATGTGTGTGGCCAGCCGTACGATCGCTGTCTTGACGGAACGACCAATGGCGCAAAGCCCAGCCGAGACCGCCAAAGACAATCACGTAAAATCCGATACGGCCCAAGAAGAAGGGTTCATTTAAGAACCAAGATTTCGCATGGATTGCGTGATCGGTGGCACTCGTCCACTCCCACACCGCATGGCGGATCGAAGGGTTAAGCGCAAGTGGAGCCACGCCTAAGAGGATGACGATGGGTAATGCAGGCAGTAAAAATTCCCAGGACCGACGGATAATCGGTGCCCAACCCGCATCAAAGAGCCGGGTGATCATCGTGAGCATTAAAATGCCAATTAAAGCTGAAGCCCAAAACATCGCACCGTAAAGCAACGACATTTGATTGCGGGCGTCTTCCGTCAGTGGCGTGAAGAAGGCGAAGCCATAAACGGTACCAATGCAAACTGCTGCAATCGCAGCAAACAATGGCCAGCGTGCAGACCAGGCGGAAGGAGAACGAGAGTCGCTCATGACAAAGTATTATTTAACGGAAGCCTTTACAGAGGCAGGGGTGAGTTCAGGGGGGCAAGCCTGTGAAAGTTGCAATGCACGCAAGTAAGCAACCACTGCCCAACGCTCCTCTGGGGAAAGATAAGCTCCGTAAGGCTGCATCGTGTTTTTGCCATTGGTAATGACATCATAGATCTGCCCGTTGGGATAGGCGCGGTAAAGCGCTGTCTGAAGATTCGCAATCGTGGGAATATTTTCTGCGCCTTCGATAGCCGAGCGCGCTTTTAAAATACCATTACCGTCGGCAGCTGCACCGTGACAGACTGCACAATAAATCCCGTACTTCTTCTGACCAAGCGCGAGGACAGATGAATCAATGACGTAGGGCAGAAGCTTACCATCCGGTCCTTGTGTAAGCGATTGTGTTGGGAAATTTGGTAGGAAATTCCCCGATGCATCTTTGCCATTCACAAAACTTGGATTCAGCGTTTGGACATGGCGGTAGTCAGCCGAAAGAACGCGTGGCGTTTCTAAACCTGTACCACGTGCAACCGTGCCGGCAACAGCTGGACGCGAGGCGCTACCGTCTGCAAAGAAAGCGCTCACGCCCTGAGGGTCGTACTTAGACTGATAATCCATGTCATCGAAGACATAGACAGGTGTGTCTTTGGAAGTCTTCCCTTGGATGCCGAGGAAAGAAATCGTGGCGACCGTAAGGAAGCCGAGAATTGCAAGTGCGATACGCATGGGTTCAGTCGCGGACGAGGGTGATGTCTTGCCCGCCAAGTGAAGCGAGGAAGTCGTAAGCTTTGTCAGGATTGCCGAAACGAGGATCACTCACTTCGAGCACCACCATGAAGGCATCATCCGATACGCGCACAAATTGTGGCACGTCAAAGAGCGGATGGTGGTGACGGGGCAGCCGATTAAAGATGAATTGACCAAAGAATGTGCCGAATGCCGCAAAGAGAATGGTGCACTCGTAAAGGACGGGGAACGGGTAAATAACGCTCCAGTAAGGTTTCGCTCCAACAATCAGCGGGTAATCAAAGCTATTGGTGTACCACGTAAGTAAGCAGCCAGTCACAAAACCTGTGATCCCGCCAAGCAATGTCACCCGTGGAATCGGCGAACGGGGCAGGCCCATGGCTGCATCCATGCCGTGGATTGGGAATGGGGTGTAGACATCCCATTTCTTCCAACCGGCATCGCGAATGCGTTCGGCGGCATGGAAAATTTCGGCGACGCTGCGGAAACTGCAGGCGACGCCAAACACGCGTTCTTCACGGCGTGGTTGCGTATCTTGAGAAGAGTGGTCGTTCATCGGTGTGCGTACTCCGTGCTCAGTGGGCGTGTGGATCTGCCTGTGGAATGACAGATTTTATTTCCGCCATCGGCAGAAGTGGAAGGAAGCGGATAAAGAGGAGGAAGAGGACGGAGAAGAAGCCGAACGTGCCAAAGAAGGTAAAGATATCGACGATAGTTGGACTGTAGTAACCCCAGCTCGAAGGCAGATAGTCATTGGCCAGCGAAGTCACCGTGATGACGAAGCGCTCGAACCACATACCCACATTCACAAAGAGACAGATAATCCAAACGAGTGCGTGGTTTTCGCGTACGGCTTTGAACCAGAAGAACTGAGGCGAGATGACGTTGCACGTCACCATGATCCAATACGCCCAGGCATACTGACCGAAGGCTCGGTTAATAAATGCGAATTTCTCGAATGGATTACCGGAGTATGCAGCGATGAAGAACTCTGTCGCGTAGGCATAACCCACCATCGAACCTGTGGCCAAGATGATCTTGGTCATGTTGTCGATGTGGTACTGATTGATGGTATCGTGCAGACGATAAATTGCGCGCAGCGGAAGCATCAAGGTAAGCACCATTGCGAAACCTGAGAAGATTGCACCTGCCACAAAGTAAGGAGGGAAAATGGTGGTGTGCCAGCCAGGGACGTTGGAAACTGCGAAGTCGAACGAAACGATGGTGTGCACCGAAAGCACGAGTGGCGTCGAAAGACCAGCAAGCAGAAGGTAGGCCATTTCGAAATTACTCCATTGGCGATTGCCGTTGCGCCAACCCATCGCAAGGAAGCTGTAGATTGCCTTGCGCCACCAGGTACGCGCGCGATCACGGATGGTTGCAAGGTCGGGGACCATGCCCATGTACCAGAAGAGCGTCGAAACCGTGAAGTAGGTTGAGACCGCAAAGACGTCCCACTCCAGCGGAGAGCGGAACTGCGGCCAGATACCATTCTGATTCGGGATTGGGAACAGCCACCAGCCGAACCAGACACGACCCACGTGGAAGAGGGGGAAAAGGCCAGCGCAACAAACCGCAAAAATAGTCATCGCTTCAGCTGCGCGATTAATAGACGTACGCCACTTTTGACGGAGCAGACAAAGGATAGCAGAAATCAACGTGCCAGCGTGACCGATACCAACCCAGAACACGAAGTTCACAATCGCCCAACCCCAGCCAATCGGCGAACGCAGACCCCAAACACCTGTACCCGTTGAAACAAGGTAAGCGAGACCACCAAAAGTGAAAGCGGCCAAGCAGAGCGCCATCGTAAACATAACCTTCCACCAGAGCGGCGTAGGTTCTTCGACAATGCCACAGACTTTTTCAGTAATCCAATGGAATGAACGACCGTTCAAAACGAGCGAAGGACGTGGCAGTTCGGCAGGACGAACCTTCGCGAGGATTTCGCGATTAGCAGTGCTTTCTTCAGAGGCGTGGGCCATGGACAATTTTAAGTTAGTCAGTTGAAGTTATCGATCAGTGACCGGTGGTGTGGCCTTCCGCAGGTGCGGAATGCGCGCCATGAGATCCTTCGCGGCCAGCCATCTCAAGACGACTGTTTGGCGTCGACCGTGCACCGGGCATGCGAAGATTCGGGTTGCGAAGCTTAGCTTGGAAAGTCGTGCGCGGGCGCGTGTTGAGGTAAGAAAGTGCACCGTAGGTACGTGGCGAAGCCTTGGCCTTCGCCACACGCGTGGAACTATCAGAGATGTCACCGAATTCAATGGCACCTGCAGGGCAAGCTTGCTGGCAAGCAACCTGGATGCCGCCGTCACGGACGTTGGTATCAGGCGAAGCGCCTGCCTTAGCTTTAGCCTGAACTTTGGCTTCCTGAATACGCTGAACACAGTAGGTGCATTTTTCCATCACGCCGCGCATACGCACAGAAACGTCTGGATTCTTCTGCATCTTCAGTGTCTCGGGCATACCCTTCTCGCCTAAAGGCCCGCGGTAATAGTGGCCAACTTGGCGCTCATTGTAGTCGACGAAATTGAAGCGGCGAACCTTGTACGGGCAATTATTGGCGCAGTAACGTGTGCCAATACAGCGGTTATAGGCCATGGTGTTGAGCCCTTGCTCATCATGGACGGTGGCGTTGGCAGGACAGACGGACTCGCAAGGTGCGGTTTCACAATGCTGGCAAGCAACCGCCAGGAAGGTGACTTGCGGATTCTCAGGAATCTCCATCCCGGCTTGTTCGCGACCGTCGAAGAAGTAACGGTCGAGACGTATCCAGCGCATGTCGCGACCTTTGAGCACTTGATCGCGGCCAACCACAGGGATGTTGTTCTCAGCCTGACAGGCGGTGACACACGCATTGCAACCCGTACAGGTATTCAAGTCGATCGACATACCCCACTGCTGAGGTAGCGGAGTCTTGTCGCCTTGATTGCGCCAAACAGCGACATTCGGAGGGACAACGTGATCAGGGTGTTCGTAAGCAGAGTTACCACGCGGAGTGGTGATGGCCTTCGCAGCCGGTGAAAGTTTTTCGTCGACGCCGTAGACAGCAGGCACGTGGCCGTCGACGCCGAGGCGCGCAGCGAACGTTGGTTTCTCTGAAAAATCTTCGACGGAACCTTCGCGAACTATGTCGCGACCTTCCATCGACCAGTGATCTTGCGTATTCGCTACGACAACCGTTTCAGAGGTGAGCTCAATAGTTGCACCTGTAGAGAAAGCAGGGTTCGCAGTTGTGACTAAAGGATAGGTATCGAAGCCAACACCCACCACGCGGCCTTCGTTTAAGCGCTCAGCGACGCGGGCACCCGCACGTCCAACCACACGACGACCGAAACCAAGCTGCAGTCCGAGCGTCCACTTCGCCAATCCAGGCATGATAAAGGCAGGACCTTGGATCGTACGACCACCAACCGTCACACGCAGAATGCGGCACTTTAATTTACCGTCGACGACTTGATTAATATTACGGTTAAGCGCGCCAATTTTATTAATCACCATTGGCTCAGGCTCGATTTCCAATGACTTAGCCAACGCTGGGCTGACTAAAATGATATTTTCCCAGCAGACCTTCGACATCGCATCAGGCGCTTCAAGCAACCAAGCGTTATTAGCAGTCGAGCCATCACCTGCACCCGTGCTCGGCACGATGCGCACTTCAAGCTTCTGACGAGAAACCTCGGGCGCCGTCACTTGTGCGGCAGCTGGACGAATCGAAGTGGGGTTAAACTTTGTGCCACGAAGGACGCCTTCGGTAAGCCAAGCATCGAAACTCGAGGCTTCTGATGAACCACCGGCGATGATGTTGAACCGCTCGGTTACCCAGTGAAGGGCATCCGTATTACCTGAACCAGAGAAAGTCGCGAGGACCTCTATTTCTGAGAGTGTGTCGTAGAGCGGCGCAATCATCGGTTGCACCGGCACGTAAGTACCATCGAGCGTACGACCATCCGACCAAGCTTCAAGGTAGTGCGATTGAGCAACGAAGAGACCTTTTTGATCACGCGTGAGACGTGAAGTTTCGTCGGCATCGGGACCATAGCCACCCAGACGTACCACGGATGAGGCCGCCTTGACGACATTCGCAAAATCTAGATCCGCCGGTGCATCAAAAACTGGATTGCCGCCGAGGATTACCAATTGCTTAGGCTTTGTCGCAACAAGCTGCGCAATCGTCGACGCAGGCGCACGATCTGTGACGACATAACGGACAGTCTTGCCAACAGCATTGAGCTGTTGATTGACCTGAGCGACGAGCTGATGAACTGCAGCTGGAAGGTGCGCACCTGCTACCACGAGTGATTGACCACGGTGAGCCACTAAATCTGCTGCACACTCGACAATCCACTTTGGATCGATGTCCAACTTCGGTGCCGCGACAGAACTCGCACCACCCGTCAAACGCATCACCTCGGCGCTCAATTGAGCAGTGAAGGCAGCGAGTTGTGAACTCTCTAAAGGTAAACGATGGTCAGCTGCAGCGCCCGTCAAAGTGAACAGCGACTCGACAGCATAAAGGCGAACCATCTGCTTGGCCTGCTCTGGAGTATCCGCACGACGTGCGGCAGCATAGGCGCGCGTGGCTTCGACTTGTTGATCTCCCGATCCAAGGAAGTCGGCATCGAGGGTGAGAATGCGTTTAGCCGCTGCAAAATCAGGGACCACACGAACGGTTTCGCCAAGTGCACGATCGCCTGCACCTTGATCGACCGGTGTGTATTCCGCCCAAACCGCCTGAGGGAAGCGTTGCTTGATTAAGCGAACAAGGTGAGCACGGGTTGGCGAAGTTGACGGGCGGGCGAGGAAGGCAAGTCCGGCACCGTTGCCCGCTTCCTTGCCAAATGCCGTCAGAGCATCACGAACAGCAGCAGAAGTAATGGGTGCACCATCCGCACCCACGGAAGTCGTCGCACGATCAGGATCGTAGAGGCCCAAGACACTTGCCTGAGCAACCTTCGAAGAAGCCGTGCCCGATACTGCATGACTTGGATTGCCTTCAATTTTCGTTGGGCGACGTTGCTGCGTTTCAACCAAGATGGCTTGGTTGGCGTACTCGCCAGGGAAAGAGGAAGCGAAATAAGTCGGGACACCTGGGATCGTCATCTCAGGCGTCTTCGCGTAAGGCAGGGTATGATTACGTGGCTCGCGACAACCCGAGAGACCTAAACCTGCGAGACCAAATGAAGCCCCCATCAACGCAAGGAATGAACGACGGTCGACTTCACTGAGCGTGGATGCCCCATCAAGGAATTCACGTTCCGCGCGGGTGCGGAATTCAGGAGACTTATTACGCTCCTCGAGACTACGCCAGTAACTAGGACCGGTTACATCGCCAACCTTAG
>CANHHS010000063.1 GCA_947460445.1 Opitutia bacterium
GCGTCATACATCTCAGCATTGCCTGGAGGTAATCCGAGTTGACTACGCCAGCGATTGATATTGGCCATGCGACCTCCGACATCCCCTGGGAAAGCCGTTACGGCAAGTTCAGCGGTTGCGCCATTGACGTTAACTTTCCATGAGCCTTTGCGCATTGCGCCAGGATCTTGGGCAGTCCAGTTGGTGGGTGGTTTCGGGAATGTTGGCTGTCCAATACCGCTAGTTTGAGCAACGAGTGCAGGATTGGCGGGCATGGGTGTTGTGGGTGCCGCTACAGCGGCTGTCGTATTCGATTTCGAAACAGAATAAACCCGGGGTTGCTCCGACTTTTCACAAGCAGTTAAGAGGAGTGCTACGACTAAAAGAGCGAAATGCATACCTCTTAGAAAGCAGGTTACCCACAAGGTTCAACCTAAGTTAAGTGAAACTGCAGTCAGCAGCCCGCTATCCCCACTAATACCACTAATTAGTTGGCAAAGCGGAATAGAGCCACGTCGCCATCCTTAAAGAGGTATTCCTTGCCTTCGAGGCGGTACTTGCCTGCGTCGCGGGCTGCCGCAATCGATCCCAGCGATTTTAAGTCTTCGTAAGCCACAACCTCGGCTTTGATGAACCCCTTTTCAAAATCAGTATGAATGACGCCGGCGCACTGCGGGGCTGTCATACCACTGCGGAAAGTCCATGCACGTACTTCTTTTTCGCCTGCGGTAAAATATGTGGCAAGTCCGAGTAAATGATAAGCACCTCGAATGAGTGCGGAAACGCCTGAATCCGTAACCCCAAGCGATGCGAGAAACTCGCCTGCTTCATTCGGCGGCAAATCGCAAAGTTCTGCTTCTACTTGAGCGCAGATAACAACGGATTCGCAACCATGGTGGTCGGCTACATACTTACGAACTTGTTGTACGTAGGGATTGTCTTCTGGTTTTGCTAAATGATTTTCTGCGACATTGCAGGCGTAGAGAACTGACTTCGAACTCAGGAGCGCAAAGGATTTAAGGCGTGGACGTTCATCATCGGCAACAGGCAACGAAGCCGCAGGTTTACCATTGTTAAGATGCGCAACAAGGCGCGTGAGTATGTCGACGCAGGCGATAGCCTCTTTGTCGCCGGATTTAACTTTCTTCTGATTTTTATCGAGTTGTTGTTCAGCAGATTGAATGTCTGCCAAGATAAGCTCGGTATTAATCACTTCGATGTCACGCACGGGGTCGACTTTACCCATGTTGTGAACGATATCATCGTTGTCGAAACAGCGCACGACGTGGACGATTGCATCGACCTCGCGAATGTTGGCCAAGAACTTGTTGCCGAGTCCTTCGCCTTTGGAAGCGCCAGCAACCAGACCAGCAATGTCGACGAACTCAATCGCTGCAGGGATGACGACTTTGGTCCCTGCAATTTCTTGGAGCACGAACATACGTGCATCGGGAACTTCAACCACGCCGATATTGGGCTCGATTGTGCAAAATGGATAGTTGGCCGCTTCCGCTTTGCGCGATCGGGTGAGCGCGTTAAAGAGAGTGGACTTACCAACGTTGGGTAAACCGACGATACCTGCTTGGAGCATGAGGGGTTTGACCGTGCCGACCGTAGGCGTCTGCGTCAAGCGTCCGTCAGCGAGATAACCCTGCCTCGACCGATTTTAGGTAAGCATCGCTGGCTTCAACCACCTCATCGCCGATCGCAGGTTTGCCAAGGGTCACTGTTGTAAATGCAACACTTTGCCGTACTTCGGTGACCTTGAGGACGGCGCTTGGCTTAAGGTCGGCATTGCGGGACACGAGCATTAGGCCAGTGGGAAGATTCCGGTTAGTATCTTCAATATGCACCGAAATCGGTTGATCGGTGAGCACTAAGCCCACACGACGATTGGCAGACTGGCCCGCAGGGGTTGTAAATACAGATCCTCCGACGGATACAGAGCCGCCGATGGGAATACCGACACCAATCCCAACTGACATATTCTCACAGCCAGTCAGTGCGGCGAGAAATGTCAGTAGGACGAAGCGGTTCATGCTTCTTCGCTAGGCGGCGGCATTGGCGGAGCACCAATGGAGCTAGCCAAGTCTTTACGGAATTGATCGAAGCCAGGTCCGGAAGTGTCGAGGTCGCCTTCGAAGTCGCCTTGGAGTTGGCGCATGCGCGTTGGGTGGCGCATCTTGCGAAGAGCCTTCGCTTCAATTTGGCGAATACGTTCGCGGGTGACTTTGAAGTGACGGCCAACTTCTTCGAGTGTCCGTGGATAGCCATCGAGGAGGCCGAAGCGTAAAACGAGAACTTCTTTTTCGCGCGAGGCCAGTGAGTGGAGGACGTTGTCGATCTTATCGCGCAAGAGGCGATTCGAGGCGGTGTCGCTCGGGTTTTCGGCAGACTTATCTTCGATAAAGTCTCCCAAGGAAGTGTCTTCACCATCGCCCACAGGCGATTGTAGCGAGATGGGTTGCTGTGCCATCTTCATGATTTGCTGGACGCGATCGACGGGCATTTGCATTTCCGAGGCAACTTCTTCAGCTGTTGGCTCATGGCCAAGCTCTTGGGTCAGTTGCTTTTGGACCTGCATTACCTTGTTGAGGGTTTCGATCATGTGGACCGGAATGCGGATGGTGCGGGCCTGATCAGCGATGGAACGGGTGATGGCCTGGCGAATCCACCAAGTTGCGTAGGTTGAGAACTTGTAGCCGCGACGGTACTCGAACTTCTCGACGGCTTTAACTAAGCCCATGTTGCCTTCTTGGATAAGGTCGGTGAAGAGGAGGCCGCGGTTTTGGTATTTCTTAGCAATCGAGATAACCAGACGTAGATTGTGCTCCACCATTTCAGTCTTGGCGCGCTGAGCAGCTTCCATGTGTCGGCGGACAGTCGTGTACATCTCAACGAGGGTTGCAGCTGGCATGCGATACCGGCGCTCCATTTCGCGAGCAAAGGCACCCGAGACTTCGACGTTTACGATCTTAGCTTTGGCGCGCTTGGGGCCAATGTGAGGTTTGGTTGGCTCAAGGTGCTTACGGCAGAGTTCCACGTCTGTCTTCATCTGGTTTTCCAGGATATCGTCTTCGATCAGCTTTAACTTGAAGTAGAAGCGACGCAGAACCTTGACGCACTCTTTCTCAATTTTGTTATAGTTTTTGTACGCAGATTCACGTGCGGAACCCGAACGTTGTTTCTCAACTTTCTCCCATGCACGATCGAGTCGCTTAGAGAGCTTTTCGGTTTCAGGGACAACAGACTTCTTGAGTTTGTCGTAGTAAGCATCGCGCGAATCGACCTTCTTATCGACCACAACTTTGTCGAAGCGTTCTGCCTTTTGGAGAAGCTTTTGACCAATCTGTAACTGGTAGGGCAGGGTAACCCAATAGGAGAAGAGTACGTCCTGGGCTTCTTGCTCGGCGGTTTCGATGCGCTTGGAGATTTCGACTTCCTGTTCGCGGGTAAGCAAGGGCTTGTGGCCCATTTGCTTCAGGTAGACGTTAAACGGATCGTAAGGGGCATCCGCAGGTGTCGTCCGGGAGTTTTCTTCGTCGTCGTTATCGCGCTTTAACTGGAACGCCTCAACTTCGTCTTCATCGAGAATTTTGATTTCAAGGTCATCGAGAATGTTCATCACTTTCTCAATCAACTCTGGGTCTGTAGCGCTTTCGGGAATGACTTCGTTAATGTTCTGAACGGTGACGAAACCTTTTGATTTCGAGAGGCGGATAAGGCTTTGGACCTTATCATTGAGCATCTGAGAAATCGCAGCAGGCACCTTGTGTGTTGGGTGATCTTCAATTGTGCGTGCGCCGAAGGTAGCTTTGGTCGAGGCTTTAACTTTGACCTTTGGGGTTGTTACAGGCGGAGCTGTTTTTGCGACAGGCTTGGGCGTCGACTTGGCTTGCTTAGTCGAGGCTGCGACTTTTGGGGTCGCGACAACTTTGGCCTTTTTGACTTCAGGCTTGGTTGCAGGTTTTTTGGCGGTGGGTTTGGCGGATCGTTTGGCGGGCATGGAAGAAATGAAAGTTTGCTTAGATCGACGGTGGGTTGGTGAGCGTCTTTCGGAGGTCGATTTTTTCGCGCAGTAAAAGATTGAGTGCGTCGATTTCTGTCGGAGGGAGTGCCGCGATGCGCGCATCAATAGAGCGCAGGCGGGATTGAATGTGCCTAGAGTGGAAGGACTTTAGGACTCCGTTGACGATGCGACGTTGTTCCTCTTCGTCAACTTTCTCGACGGAAGGTTCCGCAGCAATTTGTGCGGCAGTATGCTGACAGGCGTCATCTAAACGTCCTAAAGCACCGCGAATGGAATCAAATTCGCCGTGAATCGCCTCATTCAATAGCGCGGAAAGCAATACTCCTGAAGGAATATCTGTCGTAACCCATTCCAGCGGAAGGACTTTCGACGTATCAAGTACCAATTTCTCGTCAGTTATCAGAATTCGACACAAGTCTTCTTCAGGAGAGGACAGCTGTGAACCTGTTTTGGGTAAAGTAATCGTTTTAGGAATCGCCGCCTGAAGCTGGGCAGATGGCCGAGCGGCTTTGCGCGAGATCCGGTCACGCTCATACGCCATGTGTACCTCTCGAATGCCGATACCGGCATGGCGTGCGGCTTCCGAAAGGGCTTCCTGCACAACTTCCTCTGCACCGGTTTGTTCGAGAACTGTAAAGAGTTCACTTAGTAAACTGAGTCGTTTGGCCAGCGGCTGCGAAACAGAATCTGCCGGCATTAATGATTGCACGCAAAACTGCATCGCGGATCGCGCTTCCGAAACCATCTTTGGCCAGAGCTCGACTCGATTAGGTTCGGAGAAGAATTCATCAGGATCTTTTCCTCCAGGTACGTTGATGAAGCGAATATCGAGTCCAGCGCGAAGTCCGAGTGGCAGCAAACGCAGCGCAGCTTTTTGTCCAGCGGCGTCGGCATCTAAAAATACTAAGAGTTGATCTGAAAAACGCTTAAGCTGTGCTAGGTGTTCCTCAGTCACTGCCGTACCTTGGGCGGCGACGACACCGGGGACGCCTGCGGTGTGACAACGAATTGCATCAAGTTGTCCTTCGACTAAAACAAACGGTGCGCCTTTTTCTCGGTTATCTTTGGCACGGTTGAAATTGAAGATTGTCCGGTTCTTTTTGAAAAGTTCTGTCTCCGGCGAATTCACATATTTAGCTTCACGCGTCGGATCATCTTGCGGGGTGATTTCAAGTGACCGTGCGGTGAAAGCGATGACGCGGCCTTGGATGTCGCGAATCGGAATAACCAAGCGACCACGAAAACGACAATGCCAACGCGCAGGGTCTTTGCTGCGATCGGTACCAAAGAATAGACCGCTATTGGCAAGGGCATCTGGCTCGAATCCTTTGCTGATTAAGCCTTGGATGAGGCGGCTGTCATCAACGGGGGCGAAGCCAACTTGGAAGTCTCCGGCAGTTTCTAAGCTAAATTTTCGTTGTTCGACCCAATACTGACGGATCCATTCTCCGTGCACGGGATCATCGTGCAGACAGCGGTGCCAATAATCAGCGACAAGATCATGGATGTCGAAGAGTTGTCCGCGGATAGACTTACCTTCGCCATTGCCGCCTTCTTCGTACTCGAGGGCATGGCCAAAGCGTGTGGCGACGCGTTCGATGGATTCCACGAAATCTAAACCTTCACGAGCCATCACGAGCTTAAAGGCATCACCGCCTTGTTGTGTGCTAAAGCAATACCACAAACCTGTCTCTGGGTTTACTTTGAATGACGGAGTGCGTTCGGTTTTGAATGGACTCAGGCCCCACCATTCGCGTCCGCGTTGTTTTAATTGGGTGTAGTCACCCGCCAGCGACACAATGTCAGCTTTATCGCGAAGAGCGTCAATCGATCGACGGGTGATACGGGCCACGGTTAAGAAAGTAGAAGGGTGAAAGTAAAAAATGAAAAGGCGATGTCGTATAGGTGGTTAACCTGACATTGCCGACCTTATCGACCTCAAGCCCCAGGCTTAAGGTCGTAACCATCCTTGCGGTCAAGCATCGTCCAGCCTGCCGCCGTGATTTGGTTTCGAAGGCTATCAGCGCCTTGGAAGTCTTTGGCTTGTTTGGCTGCCCAGCGCTTTTCAGCGAGTTCGCGGATGTTGGCGGGTATGGCCACTTCGGCTTTGACGGCAAAAGGGGTAATGCCGAGTGCGTAAAGAATCTTCGCTAAACCTGAAATGTCTTCGCGGGCAGCAGTGAGATCTTTTGCTGGGTTAGACAGTGTTTTGAAAATTTCACCGAAAGCACCGGGGACATTGAGATCGTCGCAGAGTTTTTCCCAAGCAGGGAGGAAACGGCCCCAAGCTGTTTGGGTTTCGTGCGTTGTGGGCGGTAGAAATTCTGCACGTGTAAATCCGGCAGTGGTTAAGAGGTTGTCGAGTCCGCGTTCGAGTTTGCCGAGTGCGGAACGTGCGTCATCGAGACCCTTCATTGTGAAATTAAGGGGTGAACGGTAATGACCACTGAGGAGCGTCCAACGCACTTCCATCGGCGACCAGCCTTTAGCCTTTAAGTCATCCAAGGTATAAAGATTGCCTAACGATTTCGACATTTTTTCACCTTCGACCATTAGGTGTGCGCTATGGAACCAGTGCGCTGCAAAACCTTTTACGCCGGTGGCACATTCGCTCTGCGCAATTTCGTTTTCGTGATGCGGGAAGCACAAATCAACACCGCCAGCGTGCAGGTCAAAGGTCGCACCGAGGTGTTCGAGTGACATAGCCGAGCACTCAATATGCCATCCAGGGCGACCTTCACCCCATGGGCTCGGCCAGAAGTTGGGACCATCTTCGGGCTTCCGGCTTTTCCAGAGTGCAAAATCTGCCGCCGACTCTCGTTCATACTCATCGGCATCGTTGGCTTCACCGGCACTGTTAGTCGATTGGGTGGATAAGTTGGAGCGGTCGAGGTGAGATAGTTTTCCGTAATCAGGGCATGAGCAGACCTTGAAGTATACCGACCCGTCTTTCGCGACATAGGCATGACCACGCGCAACGAGTGCCGCGATCATGGTTATCTGCTGAGGGATGTGGGCAACAGCGCTGGGTTCGACCTGGGGCGGAAGGAGTTCGAGAGCTTGGCAGTCGTGGTGGAATTTATCCGTCCATCCTTTCGTAAACTCTGCGAGCGATTTCCCTGCAGCCTGTGCTCCACGGATCGTCTTATCGTCGACGTCTGTGATATTGCGCACATGTCGCACATGAATTCCTGAGACTTCTAGCGTCCGACGTAAGGTGTCTTGAATGGTAAAGGTCCGGAAGTTGCCGATGTGAGCCGGCCCATAAACAGTCGGTCCACAGCAATACATCCCATAGACACCGTCAGGGCGACGGGGTAGGAGGGGCCGCATTTCGCGGGACATGGTGTCGTGCAGAAGAACGGGCATAGTGGCTTAAGCAGGCTCATTAAGAGCAGGGAGTAGGAAAAGGGAAGGGGCAAGCGGGAAGGGCGGCACAGGCTTATCTTCCTGCTTCCCGCTTGCCCCTTCCCGCTGCAGTATGGGTTTACTATGAACCCTTCACGTCTCGGTTTTTTCTTATTAGGCATTACGCTAGCTTTTGGATTTATTGTTGGCGCTGACCGAATTGGTAAGGCTATCGCCTACCGGCGGACGTCCCCCGAGCTTACCGTTCGTGGCGTAGCGACACAGCCCGCCAAAGCAGATGTAGCCACGATGGTTTACGGCGTCTCTTGGCGCGGGGAAAACTACGCAGCCGGACGTACACAACTCGAACAGCGTCGCGACGTGCTCGTCGCTAAACTTCAATCGGCAGGGATACCACTCGCTGACATTCAAGTACGTGCACAAGATTTTAACCGTTATCTACCTGCCCCTGTCGGTACGAAGCCAGAGAATATGGGTCGCTTTGCCCGCGGGACCGTACCTGACTTTGCGATTGAGCAACAAATTGCGGTGCGTACATCTAAGGTGGACACCATTGCGAAGCTCGCACTTGAGCCCGTTGAGTTCGTCGACGACGTTATTGTCTCACGATCTGCGCCTGCTTACCGCATTGCCCAATTGGACGAAGCGAAGCGCGAGTTGCTCGAATCTGCGACCAAAGATGCCCGTCGCCGTGCCGATGTTTTAGTGGCAGGTTCCGGCAGTAAGGTTGGATCGTTGCTAGAAGCATCCCAAGGTATGTTCGAAGTTACCTCACCCGATAATCCCGAGTCCGACTTTGATACGACCTCGATCAATAAAGTGATTCGAGTCGTCGTCACGCTGCGCTTTGAGATTACGAAGGAATAAGACTAAAGGCTAAGGACTTAAGATTGATGCTGGGAGATTTAGGGCCTTATCCCCGAGAGTCCTTGGGTTTTAGGCTTTAGGCCTTCGTCCTTGGTTTCTTTTTCCTGACGCTCCGCCCTTGCCCTAAAGCGTTTCAGTCCCTAGCGAGAAAGCCGACCATGCAGCCTTCCCGCCAGCCGATGACACCGCTTCAGGAGATTCGCCACTCCGCCGCTCACATGTTGGGCGCAGCCGTGCTCCGTCTTTTCCCCCAAGCGCAGCTCGACATTGGTCCGCCTACCGATGCCGGTTTCTATTATGATTTTGACCTCGAGCATGCATTTACCGCCGACGACCTCATTAAAATCGAGGACGAGATGCGTAAAATCACTAAAGAGAATCAACGCTTTGAACGTAAAGAGATGTCACGCGAGGAAGCCGTCGCTTTCATTAAAGAGCGCGGACAAGTTGCCTATAAACTTGGTCGCTTAGCCGACATTCCTGAGGGCGAAGCGATTTCGTTCTATACCAACGGAGAATTTTCAGATCTCTGTGCAGGCACTCACGTCCGCTACACAGCCCAAGTTAAAGCCTTTAAACTGCTATCCATTGCTGGGGCATTCCACCGTGGGGATGAAAAGAATAAACAACTGCAGCGTATCTATGGTACAGCCTTCGCGACTAAAGATGAGCTTGAGCAATATTTAGTGCGTATCGAAGAAGCTAAAAAGCGCGACCACCGTCGATTAGGCAAAGAGCTTAAACTTTTCCATATCGATGAGAAGGTTGGCCAAGGTTTGATTCTTTGGACGCCGAATGGAGCAGTCATTCGTCAGGAACTTCAAAACTTCATCGCCGAACAACTTTTCCAAACTGGTTATAAGCAGGTATTCACTCCGCACATCGGCAATTTGGATCTTTACCGAACCTCTGGACATTTCCCTTACTATAAAGACGCCCAGTTTCCGCCGTTAGTTGAGCGTGAAGCTATGGAGATGCTCTCCAAAGAAGGTTGCGGCTGTGGCGAGC
>CANHHS010000064.1 GCA_947460445.1 Opitutia bacterium
GACGGCGAAGACTACGAATTACTTTTTGCCGTCGAAGCTTCGCGTGCAGATTGGCTAGAAAGCCACTTTGCAAAAACCTTCCCGCAAACCCCTGTGCAACGGTTAGGAATTATTACAGCGGATACGGGGCTGAGCGATACACGGGGTGCCAAAATCCCCCAAGGTGGCCATAGCCACTTTGGCGTTAAGAAAGCTTAAGTCGCCGCCCCGCGTGCTCCCGCTGGGACTTGAACCCAGATCGCCGGCTTCGGAGGCCAGCATTCTATCCATTGAAATACAGGAGCGGCGGAAGTCGGAGCAAACGCTCCGCACGCGATACGGTCAAGTCACTTCCCTACGCACTCACCGCTGACCTGCACGTAGTTCCGGCTTCAGACGATACCCTTGAATTTGCACTGAACTATCCGGTTGGTAAATCGCCATAACATCGTCCATCCGCTGGAAGACCCAGGGCGCGAGGATGTTCTCACCGTTCTTCGTGTAGACAATATCGTCGGCAATAAAAACGCAGGAGTGGAGAACGCTATCGGACGACACAAATGCTAATACATCACCAAAGCGATACGGCGCATTCACACGCTCGTACTGGCTCAGCAATGCACCTGCTGCGAGCCGAGTGTCTAAATAGTATGACCGGGGCGTATTGTTGAAGAAATTCAGCGACGTCCAATGACAGTCAGGTAAACGACCATTTACTGTCTGGTCGAGCGTCGGGAAGGTATAAAGCCGACGACGTGCTAGCGCAGGCAAGAGATGCGATACATCAATCTCCGTAACACTGTCCCGCTGATTAGCGGCATGAAGTAAAGGAAGCGTATCCGCATCCGCAAATCCTCCAGACCAATAATTACTAAGTGCCGTGATATCTGCGTTTGGAGGCAAACGCAGCGTCAAAAGAAGGGTACGCGTTCGCGTAATCGTCTTAAACACTTGGGTAACTTCTTCGGGTGATTGCGAAAAGAGAAGCAGTGTACGCAAATCGCTAAACGCCAGAGCCCGGCCACGACGCCATACCATTTTACGGAAAAGTTCTTTCTGCTTGTCACTCAACTTTGACTGTCGCAACCAGTCCTCGAGATCTGCACCGATGACAAAAATAGGATTTTGGTGAAACTCATTTAAGTCGCATTTTGCCAACTCAAGGTAAACAACCGAACGCATCTCAGGTGTGAGCGCAATCAAGTCGTCAACGGTCGGAAAAATTACCAGCGCCCCGTCTTGCTGCTGGCGTTGTGCAGGATCAAGCAAGCGAGTTTGGATATCTGCAGGAATGCCTGCTCGTTGAAAAAGGGCGCGCACCGAGGCGTCCGTACCATTCGCAAACGCCCAACGCGGCTTTGAACTCGGTTTACCGACCAACTCAATTAAATAGGAAGGAGCCTCCAGGTAAATGGCGCGGATGGTAATATCGCCGTAAGTGGCGGACTTAGACGTCCAGACTGGCTCACCATTAAGCACTTCTGCAGTGCGCAAAGCAGCTTCGACGGAGCAAAAAAATCCAAGTCCGAGGGCGAGAATTGCCGTACGCATACGTATATTTAACATTTGTAAATAACCCGACAGTGCAAGCCTCTAAGAGACTGGGAAATCCCTTTCAGCGCGTCCTAACCTCAAAAGACAGCACGGTATCCGCCTGTCGCGAAAACCGCTGACTGATGACCGTCGGAAAAGCTTTCTCCCAGTTCTTTGGAAAGAATCGATCGCCCTTAATTTCCATCCCAACTCGGGTGATATACAAGCGTTCGCAAAAGGGAAGACCCTCAGCATAAATACGTTCACCACCTGTAATCCAAATTGGTCCAGGCCAAGGCATGGATTGTGCAACAGCGATGGCCTCGGACATATGTGTGACGACTTCAGCTCCTGGAAACGCGCCCTGCCCTGCACGCGCAATCACAACGGTGCCACGTGCAGGCAATGCCTTCCCTAACTCCTTATAGCACACCGGACCCTCAATCATAACCCCTCCCTCAGTTAGGGACTGGAAGTATCGGGTATCCTCGGGAATATCCCAAGCTAAACGCCCAGCCGCACCGATGGCTCCATCAGGGGCGACAGCCACGATACAATGTATAGGCTTAGGCACCCCCCTATCGGATGCATACTCTGACCAAAGGCAAGCGACAGTACCTTCATCTTTGACACACCCGCCGGGGCATCCAAGCGTGGCAACCCCATGGTTATCACCTGGCTTAACAGCGCCACCCAGAAGCACCACCGCATCATCTTCGGATTTTTGCTGGTGGTCGTTAGCGTATCCTTTGTCTTCTACACAGGAGCAAGTCACAACGAAAACGGGCTTCGCAAACACCCGAGCTATCTCGGCGTCGACCTCTACAACGAACGCGCCATTGAACGTTTCAATGATGCGCTCATGTTGGGTAATAACACAAGCGATAGCCGTGAGCGCACGTTGCAGATCTGCTTAAGCATCGCCCGTAAAAATGTCGCCGACTCGCTCGACATCCCAACGCCAACTGAAAATGAAGTCCAAGAACGCGTAAAGGCAGTCCTCGCACGCGGCGTACCCAACGCACCCGCACCCGATGCAAAAACTTGGGAGGCATTTATCAGCACAGTACAACAGACCTTAGGTTGCAATCGCGCCGAAGCTTTGGTTCGCCTGCAAACAGTCATCGAAGATCAGTTACGCTGGGAGAAAACCGCCCAATTGCTTGCAGGACCAGGCTATGCATCCGTCGACGAAGTCCGTAAAGCCCTTGAGGAAGACGGCGCTAAATGGACGGTGGAAGTTGCCCAGCTCGACTTCGCTAACTTCACGCCAACGATTACAGAAGACTTAGCCAAAGCCGAGGCGTACTTTAATGCGTCAGTCGAAAGCTATCGGATTCCCGCTCGCCTGACCGTGCGCGCTGTGACCTTCCCTGTACCGAAGATTAAAGACCGGGCAGTTAGCGACGAGGAAGTACTGACCCATGCTTATAACTTTGCCACAGAACTCGGCCTCGAAGCAGGCAAAGTCGCCGAACAAGCTAAAGCTCGTCGCTCCGAAATCGAACAACGCATTCGCCTCCGGGCAGCTATCGAAGAATCATCGGCACAACTTTCCGATGAATTAGCGGAAAGCTTCCCTGGGGATAAGCCTGCCCCCGCAGCCATCGAGTCCTGGATTAAGTCGCACGGCGGCACCACTCGCAACCTGCCCCCATTCGATGCAGGCAGCCCCATCCAATCACCGGGCGTGCCTGTAGCCGCCATTAGCGCTGCGGAAAACCTCGGTGATAAGAGCTGGCATACCGACATCTACACAACCTCGTCTGGCCCCGTACTCCTGCTTATACAAGACCGCACCCCTTCACGCCTACCCACATTTAAAGAGGTGAAAGATAAAGTCGTCGATGCGTGGAAACAAGCAGAACGCGGGCGCCTCTTTATCGTCCGAGCCAATGAACTCGGTAAGACCCTTAAAACGAACACTGCTCAATCAAAGAATTTCTCGGAAAGCGCGCGTTCCCTTGGACTAAACTTAAAAACAGCACCTGCAGCTTTCACGGCAGCTGAAACGCCTGAAAACTTACGCGGAGTCAACATACCCACTTACTTAGCTCTCAGCGATGCCGGTGCGGGTAAAGTCACCGATCCACTCCGGGTGGAAGGTGGAAACTTTATTTACCTCTACGTTGCCAACCGTGACGTCCCCAAAGTTGACGTTAACGGCGAAGACTTCAAAAAGATGCTGAATGCACTGGCACGTCAAAACGCACGGACCACCTTACTCGGACGAGCCAGTTTCAACTTCAGCGGTGAAAATGGCAGCGAGAACAGCAAAGGCTTACTCGACGAACTAACGAGCGATCCTTCTAGCAGCATACCTAGCGCTCGTTAAGTTAAGAGCTCAGGTTAAGACCGCATCCAGAAACCCACTTCGCGCGTCGAAGTGTGGGTTGTGACCGCTTTCCGGAAGCGTGACGACATCCCCATTCGGAAAATACTGAAGGAAGCCCGGAATATCTTCGTCGAGGACGTAGTTCGACTGACCGCCACGGATTAAACGTGTTGGACCTTGATAAGACTGCCCAGGCAGGAGCGGGTTTTCTTGAATCCCAGGTAGCCCTCGCTCGAGTGCATCGAGGTTTACCTTCCAAAGCCAATTTCCTGTCGGGCCCTGACTGAGATTGGTGAGAATAAATTGCCGGAGGGCCCAATTCGAAATGTGCACCTCCAAGGCGTTTTCAGCATCCCGACGACTCTTGAGTGTCGATAAATCAACCGAACGCATCGCTGCAAACTCGGCCATAAACCGTGGCGCATAAACCCTCGGGGCAATATCCACGACCGTCAGCCGACTCACGAGCGCTGGGTGCTCGACGGCCAAGCGCATGGCAACCTTACCCCCCAAGCTGTGGCCTAAAAGGTGCACCGGGGCGATGCCCGCGTCTTTGATCCACGCCACTACATCTTCAACCATATCGGTGACGTGACACCCATCTGCCCAAGGCGAGTCGCCATGGTTACGTAAATCGAGGGCAATCACACGCGGACCACGCAGCGCCAAAGCTGCACCCGCAGATTGCCAATTACGTGAAGAGCCGAGCAATCCGTGCAAGACGACCATTGGTTGCCCGCTTCCACCTAACTCTCGACTGACGAGTTTGACGGTCACTGCACAATACGACCACCCGATGTCTGAATGCCTGCTAATAGCATTTCTAAAGCACGTGCATTGGGTGAACGCGCCAAGGCTTCGGATTTATTGATAGCACCTGAACGCACCAACGCATATAAGTCTGTATTCATTGGGTGCGAGCCGGACTCTTTACCGGCATCCACTAAGTCAGGAACTTTCTCGAAATGCCCTTCGCTCAAAATGCTTCGTGCGAGCGGATCGACACGGAAGACTTCACAAGCAGGCATCACCCCGCTGCCATCAGCACGTGGCACCAATGTTTGTACAATGACCGCACGCAGACACGAAGCGATAGTGCGACGGGCAGAAACTAATTCCTCAGGTGAGAAAAATTCGAATAAGCGCTGAACCGCCTGCTGGGCACTGCCCGCATGGAGCGTCGACATAACTAAGTGACCGGTCTCTGCGGCATGCAAAGCCGTTTCAAAAGTCTCCCGGTCGCGCATTTCGCCAATTAAAACCACATCAGGGTCTTGACGAAGCGCTGCACGGAGACCGGGTGCAAAACCTGGGACATCAATACCGACTTCACGCTGACTAAAGCTACAAAGGTTATCCGTAAAAATATACTCAACAGGGTCCTCAAGCGTCACCACATGTAAGTCGGCTGTTTCATTTAGATGTCGAAGTAAGGCAGCCAGGGTAGAACTTTTTCCAGAACCTGTCGGGCCACAGACGAGGACAATACCATCTCTGTATTCAGCTAATTCGGAAAGCTTAGGGTCAAGGTGGATATCCTTTAGAGATGGCGGTGTCGATTTCACCAAACGTAAGACGACGCTCGGCGTGCCACGTTGAAAGAAAGCATTCACGCGATAGCGACCACGCCCTGTGGCAATTCGGTCGAATGCATAGTCAATCTGGTGATCTTTCTGCCAGGTCTGGACAAAGAGCTTAGGCAGGGTGGCATCAATGAACGCGTTGATCTCTTCAGCCTTCAATGGCTGCATCTCGGCAGCTACCAAAGCCCCATCGACGCGAAAGAGTGCCGTCCGGCCGGTCTTAAGGTGAATATCGCTCGCTCCATGCTCCACGGCTAGGCGGAGTAGGTCATCGATAAGGGTAGGTATTTCAGCCATGGGGTTTTTGTTTGTCTCCGGTGCAAGTGAGAGGATTGTTAAATCCGCTAAACAGCGGAAACATGGCCCATACTGGCACACAGACAGGCAACTCCCGGAAACCCTTTGGGACAAACCATTTCTGCGGCGCACACACTGCGCTGGTAACCCCCTTTAGCTCCGGAAAAGTCGCCTGGACTGACCTTAGCCGTCTCGTTGAACAGCAAATCTCAGCGGGTATCAGCGGCCTCGTTTCGGTCGGGACCACTGGGGAATCCCCTACCCTTGGCCACGACGAGCACATCGAGGTTATTCAACGTACCGTGGAGGCAGCCAAAGGCCGCGTACCCGTCATGGCGGGAACTGGGTCCAATGCGACCGCCGAAGCTATCGACCTCGTCCAACGGGCCGATGCGGTTGGTGCGGATGCTCACCTCCAAGTCGCACCCTACTACAACAAGCCAAGCCAGGAAGGTCTCTTCCGACACTTCAGCGCCATCGCCGAGTCCACCGATCGGCCCATCATGCTGTACTCCATTCCTGGTCGCTGTGGTATTGAAATTTCTGTCGAGACGGTTGTTCGCCTTCGCTCGAAGCACCGTCACATCATCGGCATTAAAGAAGCGGGTGGTCAGGTTGAAAAAGCCGCCCGACTCGTACGCGAACTCGACACCGAATTCCTCGTGGTATCGGGCGACGACTCCCTGACCGTTGACTTTGCAGAAGTTGGCGCACGCGGCATCATCTCCGTTGCTTCCAATTTCATCCCAGGCCCGGTTGCTCAACTCGCCAAACTCACTGGTGAACGTAAATTTGCTGAAGCTAAAATCCTGCATGCGAAACTCGCAGACATCTTTAAAGTTCTGTTCGTCGAACCGAACCCCGTACCCGTCAAGCACGCCATGAAGCGCGCTGGGCTCATCAGCTCAGCCGAAGTTCGTCTGCCGCTGTGCGAGATGTCAGACGCCAACCGCTTACTCGTTGAAAAGGTCGTCGCTGCGACCTTATCCTCCCTCTCATGAGTTCATCCCTCCGCATACTCCTCAACGGTGCCAAAGGCCGTATGGGCCAAGCCATCACTGAGGCTGCGAAAGCTGCAGGAGCAACGGTCATCGGCATCGATCAAGGCGACGATGCCTCCGCCCACATTGGTAAAGTCGACGTGGTCATCGATTTCTCATTTCACGCTGCTACCGTTAGCCTTGCTGAGCTGTCGGCCAAAAACGGCAAGCCGCTCATCATCGGCACAACGGGTCACACCGATGCCGAGAAAGCAGCCATCACTAAAGCCGTCAGTAGCATTCCCGTTGTCTGGGCTGGCAATTACTCCATCGGCGTAAACTTGCTCAACGCACTTGTCCGTCGCGCGGCTTCGGTCCTGGGAACGGGCTGGGATATCGAGTTAACAGAAATGCACCACCGTCTTAAAAAAGACGCTCCCAGCGGCACCGCCGAAAAACTCTTAGAAATTATTCGCGAAGAACGGAAAATTTCCGTCGCACAACAACGCCACGGTCGCAGTGGACTCATTGGCGAACGACCTGCCAATGAAATCGGTGTACACGCTCTGCGCGGTGGCGACGTCATCGGCGACCACACCGTACTCTTCGCTTCAGAAGGCGAGCGCCTCGAACTCACGCATAAAGCATCCAGTCGGACTATCTTCGCACAAGGTGCTTTACGTGCCGCCTCCTGGATCGTCGGCAAGCCAGCCAAAGTCTACGGCATGGATGACGTATTGGGGCTTAAGTGAGTGACTGAAATTCCGGTGACCGATGCGACTACTCGCTGCGCTCGTTGCCTGGTAAAGCTAACAAGCTAGCTAGTTAGCTGATGCCCAGACTTTAGTCCTTCGTCTTTAGTCCTTCGTCCTTAGTCTTCAGCCCTTAGTCTTTAGCCCTTAGCCCTTCGTCTTCCCTATCGTCCAAGCGACGCTTTTACCAGCTGATCAGCGGTAGCTGCAGGTCCAACCTTGGCAAGAGCCGCACGGATAAGCTTGTCGGCATCGACAGCTTTAGTTCCCAACGCAATTAATGCCGCAACAGCATCGTTAGCAGCGGAGGCTGCGATAGGTTTACCAGATGTTCCGGCAGGAAGGGCAATCTCCCCTAGGGTCATCTTATCGCGTAATTCGAGAATAAGGCGTTCGGCGGTCTTTTTTCCAACCCCAGGACATGAGGCGAGCATGTTGATATCACCGGAGGCAATTGCCTGACGGAGCGTACCGAGCGAAAGACGGCTAATAAGATTCAAGGACATCTTCGGACCGATGCCGGAAACCTTCTCGATGAGCATGGCAAAGAAATCGCGCTCTTCGGCTGTCGCAAAACCATAGAGCGACTGACTGTCTTCGCGGAAAATTTGATGGGTGTGCAAGAATACATCACTGCCAACTTGTCCAAGTCGCTCAGCCGTCGTCACCGGGATCTGCACTTCGTAACCCACGCCGCCGCAGACCACAACAGCCCGAAGGACCGTACAGGCCGCCAACTTTCCTTGAAGGGAGACAATCATCAACACCACAAGGCAACAGAAAGCCCGCGGGGGCTAAAGACAAAAGATACTCTTAAGCCCCTCCCTCCCATAACACCCACAAATAGCTAACCTGCTAACCAGCTAACCCGCTAGCCAGAAAAACACTACAATAGCCGTTCAGCTGTTCAGCCGTTGTGCTTCTTCTTAAGTCGTAGTGAGGCAGATGGCCGAACGCCGTCATAAGCTCGCATGCGAGCTGCCGTCGTAGGGCGAAGCCCGCCGTCATAGGCGACGCAGTCGCCGCCGTCCCTGTCTTTTCTGCTCAGCAGGTTAGCTGCTTTACCGTTCAGCTGGTCAGCCGTTCAGCTGGTTAGCTTCACTTCTTTAGTCTCTCCCTACTCTTCCTCTTCCCCTTTAGTCCTTAGTCCTTAGTCTTTAGTCTCTCCCTGCCCTTCCCATCCC
>CANHHS010000065.1 GCA_947460445.1 Opitutia bacterium
GGACTGCGCATTCTCGCACAAACACCCGATGAAGCCCTGTTAGCTTTTCTTTGTAGTTCAAACAAACAGATCATTCAGATTCGTCGCATGGTTGCGGCCCTTGCCGAACGACTGGGCCAAGAACTTGCGCCAGGCTTCCATGCTCTTCCAGACTGGGCAAAACTCGCACAAGCCGACGCGGCAACGCTCAAGGCCTGCGGCCTAGGCTACCGTGCAACATTCATTCAAGAGACAGCTAAAGAACTTAAACGACGGCCCAATTGGGCTAAAGAGCTCGGCGCCCTCGAGACCGACGCATTACTGGTAGAATTAACAAAGCTGCCTGGCGTTGGGCCGAAAGTCGCTGCATGTGTCGCCCTCTTCGGCTTCGGAAGACTCGAGTCATTTCCCGTCGACACTTGGATCGAGCAGATCCTCGTCGAAGGCTATGCGCTCAATGGCTGGAAGCGTACGGCTCTCGAACACTTCGGGCGTGCACATTATGGCGCAGCGGCAGGACTCGCACAGCAATTCCTCTTCGCTGCAGCGAGAGCACAAAGCAAGAAGTCTAAAGACGAATGACAAAAGCGTTCGGACTAAAGATCCCAGCACTAGCTTGACTATAAAACAAAAGACCCCGGCTTAACCGGGGTCTTTTTAATGATAGGGCTTTGGCCCCCTGGATGATTAACCCTTCAACGAGTAACCTTCTTCGCCGTGGTCGGTAACATCAAGACCGCGTGCTTCATCTTCATCGGAAGGACGGAGCCCAATTGTATTCTTGATTAACATGCCAATAATAAAGGTCGCTGTCAGCGAGAGAACCAAGGTCACGCCAATGGCCTTGAACTGTTCGACGACCAATCCGTTATCAAGCAAGCCTTTCAGGTTGGTATTCAAATTAGCATTCGCATCTGCGGTAGCAAATACACCCGTAACGATAGCACCGAGCGTTCCGCCAACGGCATGGACGCCGAAGGTGTCGAGTGCGTCATCATAGCCGAGCTTCGACTTAAGGTAGACCACTGCTAGGAACGGGACGATGCCAGCAAGGACGCCGATGATGACGGCCGAACCTGCGCTGACAAAGCCAGCCGCAGGCGTGATCACAACAAGACCGGCCACTGCACCTGAGCACATTCCAAGGATGCTCGCATGCTTACGAAGCACCCACTCGAGCGCACCCCAAGTGAAGGCGGCAACGGCGGCAGCAAGGGTGGTAGTCGTGAAGGCCTGAGCAGCGACACCATCAGCAGCGAGAGCTGATCCAGCATTAAAGCCATACCAACCAACCCAGAGCATGCCCGTACCTACCATACAAAGAACCATCGAGTGAGGCGTCATGGGCACCTTGCCAAAACCTGCGCGCTTTCCGACGAGGATACAGAGCAAGAGCGCTGACCAGCCGGAAGTCATATGAACCACAGTGCCACCGGCAAAGTCGATTGCCTTAATGCTCGCAGCTGCATTCCAGACGCCATTCATTTCACCCGTAATACCCCAAACATGGTGAGCCATTGGGAAGTAGACGAAGAACATCCAAAGAGTGGCGAATGCCATGACGGCCGAGAATTTCATACGCTCAGCAATCGCGCCGATAATCAACGCAGGTGTAATAATTGCGAACATTAGCTGGAACATCGCAAAGACATTCTGGGAAATCCAATAAGCGTAGTCGGTGTTGGGAGCCGAGGTGACGCCTTCGAAGAAGAAGTATTCCGATCCACCAAAAATATTTCCGATTGGCGATCCCGCAAAGTTTTTACCAAAGACCAATGAATAACCGAAGGCCCACCACAAAATGGTAACAAGCCCTGCAAGGCCGATACATTGAGCGGCAACGGAGAGTACGTTTTTCGTCCGGACTAAGCCGCCGTAGAAAAGAAAGAGGCCGGGCAAAGTCATGAAGAGCACAAGGGCGGCACTCACCATAATAAAGGCATTGTGGCCTGGACCAGCGGTCGCAGAGACGGGACCACCGAGCACTTTTTCATCCGCAGTCTTCGGGGCGGCGTTATTAACATACGCCTCAAGGTCAGCTACCCGTTGCTCGACGCTTGCTGGAGCAGGCGCAGCGGGTGCTTTCGCGGGAGTGGTTGTCTGCGCAGAAGCCAGCGTAGGAATCGCGAGCAGTGCAATAAGGGTAAGGGTGCGGAGCAAGGGTTTCATGGCACAGGGACTATCGCACCCACTGTGCCAATGCATCTTTCAGACCCTTTCGCTCTTAAAAGTGCTTAAGATGCGACAAAATTGGCAAAAGGGGTGCCGAATTTAGGACAAGCCATGCAGCGAAGCGACTGACCCGCCCCCTTAGAATGGCTATGAAAACTTAGAACCTTGCGCCTACCCGCACCGTCCAACCTGGCGCATCGGGTGCCTGAAAGACATTCACCGTATTTCCGTCGTGGCGGAAAGTTTCCCGGTGAAAGGCAACCCATTCGAAGGCGCCGCGGACAAACCATGTGCCGCTCGACTCAAGGAACTGCGTGACCCCCACGCGCAAAGGAACTTCACCGATCGAAACTGCGCGATGTCCATAGCTGCCATCCGTCAGTCGGAAGGTTAGTGTTTCGTAGGCACAGGAAAAATCGATGCTGGTGGCTTTATCAGCTGTAGCAAACCAACGAGCATAGACGCCGTTTTGTAAACCAGTGATACGGAATTCAATGCTCGCACTCGCATCAGGCGTCCACTTCGCGCGCAAATACGGAATAGGCAATACAGACATTTCATAGCGATCCTGGATCATCACCCCGATGGCTACGTCAAAAGTAGCCGCAGGCGTCCATCGATAAGCACCGCCCAATCCCCAGCGAACCGCATCACCGAGGCCAAGCGCAGATGTATTGGAAGTTTCAGGCGCAGCTTCAAGCGCCCCAATAAATTGGTAATGGCCATGACCAGATTGCGCCTGCCACTGCGTGAAGCCCGAAACAATAAAGTCGGAGGTATCACCATAAACGCGGTCATTATTTCCAGCAATTGCGCCCGTAAATTTATTGGTGTAATTATAGTATTCGATATCAAGGGCATGATCGGCTCCTTCATGAATGGCTTCAAAGCCAGAACGGGTGCGTTCAAAAGTTCCGCTGAGGCCATCAGCATGACTCACATCTGCCGCACCATGTCCTTGATAATCTGCCATCACCACCCAGCCCGTCTTTGAGGACGTTGACGCTTGTTGAGAAAAAACCGTGAACGGCAAGAGACCGGCAACCAGAAGTAAGGAGCGCATCACTTAGGGTGTAACGTCAAGAGACAGGGAAGACAAGTGTAGCCAACGAGTCCTTTTGCGCTTTCACAGGCATTAAACAGAGGGTATCACTACGCCATGACACAACAACGTGCTGGCATTTCGAAACCCGTTTTTCTGCTTTCCGTCGCCTGTGCAGGCTTAGCGGGAATCGTTGTCGCACTTTTAGGACGCTGGCTTCGCGAAGGTGAAAAAGTTGCCTTCTTAAATGCTAAATTAAATGCCATAACATCTACTCCTTTTAACTTCGCAACCGTGCCCTACCCTCGCGCAAATGACGGAAGAGTCCAAGGCGGCACAGATGCTCGCCATAAACAACAATGTCAGTGGGCCCAAGATTCCGTGAAAGCAGGCGGCGGTAGCGTCATCCTTGTGGGCGACTCGATCACGCACGCCTGGGAAGGTAATATGGATTTACTCAAGGACGCAGGTACATTTGTTAATTTAGCAACTAGCGGCGATCGCACGGAGAATGTCCTTTGGCGCTTACAAAATGGTAATCTTCCTGCCGGACTTAAGCCGCGCGCATTCGTAGTGATGATCGGAACAAACAATACTGGGCATCGCATGGATAAGCCCGAAGATATTGCCGCAGGGGTACATGCCATCCTCCAGCGCCTGCATGACTATGCACCAGAGACGCCAATCATTCTTTATAACATTTTCCCACGTGGCGCCAAAAGCGACGATGCCATGCGCGTGAATAATGAAAAAGCCAACAAGCTTGTCGTGGATGGCCTTTCAGAAGAGTTAAAAAAGGTTGTTCGCTCGCGTGACCTTGCAGCGAAGTACCTCCAGGCAGACGGCACCCTTCCCAACACCATCATGCCAGACCTCTTACACCCAAACCGTAAGGGTTATGAAATTTGGGCCGAAGACCTGAAGGCCGGCCTAAAGGAATTAGGGCGCTGAGCGGCTTATTATCAAATGTCAAAGCCCCGCCATCCAGCGGGGCTTTTTTATCGCCCAGTCGCCCTAGGGACACACTCTGCTTGAAGCCATGGGTCGTTTCGTTCGCATCCTCCTCTGGAGTTTCTCTATTTTGGCCGTACTCCTTGCAGGCGTGGCCATTTGGGCCGACATCCAGTTACGCGCTGACCATCTCGGGCCGCGCGTTGCGGGCATCCTAACAGATGCAGGCATCACAGGCGGAATTACCAAAATCGAAGCAACGCTTGATGGCACTTTCAATGCCGAGGGGGTTGACCTCACCCTCAAAGACGGGACACGCCTCAAGGCCGAATCTTTACGGGGAGATTTATCCGTGCTCCGTTTACTCGGCGGACACATACACCTCGCTGAACTCGAAGGCAAAGGCTTCGACATCACCCTTGCAGACACAAAACCTTCGATCGAAAAAAATGGCGCGAAGATAGGTTCAACAAACGAGCAATCAGATTTGGGTTTAGGTAGATTTTCTACAGGACAAGTCGCTCTAAGCGGTCGCATCCAACTATCCAGTGATACAGCGGTCCGTTTTAATATACGGAGCGATGGACTAGACCCGCAGGGCGAAGTTGAACTCCGAGCGGGCTTGGCTTGGACAGGTCGCTCGGCCGGAACCGTAAAAACCGATCCGCGGGCTGATGTCGTTGCGCGTATTCAATTGAACCGAACCCTAGGCCAGCACGGTCTCGCCTGGCGTGAATTGGCAACGGATATTGCGAAGCTTCGTCTGCGGTTAGTCACGCGCGATGGTAGCGCGCTTGCCGCTGGCGGCCCACAGCTCGACATAGATGCTGAAAATGGCGCCAAGGGCTTAGTCGGAAAAATCGCCATCCGGGATGCCAAGAACCTCAACGCACTCGACAGCATTTTTACTTTAGGCGAATCACTTTCCGTCAAAGGCAAACTCAACCTCTCGACGGGTCAATTAGGCGTTCTCGCGCCAACTCGAAAGACAGACATCTGCCACCTTCGCGGTGAACTCGATTTAAACGCCACCCCAGAGTCATGGACGGTCGCTACAGATTTAGCCGCAAGCTGGGATGACCTTTCCGTTTTTTCTAAAAACATCACTGCGAACACGCGGTGCGAATGGAAAGTAAAACTATCCGCACACGGAGATAGTAAAGAGTGGTCGATTGACTCGTCTACAGTCCAAGGCCCAGGCAACTTTACCCTCTCCATCCGCAAACCTTTACACTGGAAAGGCGGCGTACTGCCGTTGGATTCCTCAGGCGTACCGATTGAACTGTCTGCAGCCGATGCACCCTTGAGCGCACTCGCGCCATTTTTAAACCTTTCTGGATTTGTGCCCGTCAATGGCACCTGGTCAGGCGCTGCTGAAATCGCTTTTGCAGAAGGCGAGGCAATCGTGACATGCCCCCGTCCACTTTCTATAAACGAGTTATCGATTGAGCGTGAAGGCGTCCCCTTGCTAGCGAATCTGAACGCGACACTGCCGCTAAAAGCAGACCGCGGAGGCATTGCTATTCAAGGTTTCCGGGCAGGCGTCAGTGGCCGCACTTTAATCTCTGGCGATGCCTCTGTGCGGCCAGGAACAAATGGTGCCTGGCAATCGGAAATTCGCCTAAAAGTTGACCTAGGAGACTTGGCAGGACAGCCCGGCTGGGAGAGTATTCCCTTTGAACGGCTTCGCGGTATCGTTGTCGATGTTGGTGCGAGTGTGGCTGCTGCAACTGGAGCTCCGCCCGTGATAACCCAAGGTGCAGTGTCTATTAGAAATGCGAGCGTCGAACTCATGAATCTACGCCAGCGGTCGCCGATTCGCTTAGATGGCACATTACCTGTGGGCGCTCTCTTCGACGGTAAAGCCAACAACCTTCCTCTTGAATCTGTATCCGCACTGGTACCCGGACTCAATCTCACGGGTACGCTGACCAAAGCCGATTTAACCCTTGGTGCTAAAAGCGATGGTAGTTGGTATGTGCGCAGCGAGGCAGGCCCGATTCAATTCACGGACACGGCCGTTGGCTGGGCAGGGACGCCTTACCTTGAGCACTGCGACTTAACGACCGAAATCGATTTAAGTTTTGGTAGCACAAATGTATTACGCTTTGAAAAAACAGATTTGCGCTGCAAGGGACGTTCGCTGGCAACGGGCTCGGCCATTGTCCCACTCGGTGGCGCTTGGCCGACAGGATCTGTTCAAGGTGAACTCGGGGCACTCGCTACGCAGCCATTCGCAAAAGGGATGGGCGAAGTCGCCGGTGGAAATTATCAAATAAACTTAACATCCAAAGACCTGCGTTCGGTTGCCATGGAAGTTTCCTTACGCGATGCAGGTTTCCGCGATCGCGTCTTACGCATCAACAGCGCACGGCTAACTGGATCCCTTGAACGCGAAGGCGATGTCTCTAAAATTTTAGGCACTTTCCATATTGGGGCCTCCGGTACAAGTGATGGAAAGCTAAGCGTCGTCGTAACGAAGAATGGGCAGCGTATGAATTGGGAGGCAAAGGTTGATATTACCGAGATAGCTCTCGACGACATTCTTGGCTTAAGCCCTCCAGAAAGTGATCCCGCAGAAACAAAGACTTCCAAGCCAGACATCACCCCGGACCGTTCGCCGGTGTGGGCTGGGCATACGGGCACGCTGGAATTTAACCTAACGAAAGGCACGCTCGGCGAACTCACCGTCAGAGACCTCATTGCCAATGCGACACTGGATGACAACCTTGCCAAATTAACATCCTTAACCGGAAAGATTCTCGGGGGCACCTTAGCAGGCGACGGTAGTCTCGCTTTCAATCGAACAGCGCCCAGCGGTCCTTACGTGCTTAACTCTACCCTCAGTGTCGCCAATGTAGATTTTGCAGAAATTGCCGCCCTACTACCAACCATGAAGGGCAACGCAGAAGGTAAAGCGAACGCACGCATCGGGGTTGCATCACATGCACCAACAGTCAACCAACTCGTCCAACATTTAGCCATCGACCTTGCACTCGATGCAAAAGACGGCCGCGTACGCATGCCACGTTCGGCCGCTGCACTGAACAAAAAAATCGGTGACGTTGCCGACGTCGGGATTGGCATCGCCACCCTGACAGCTGCACTCGGTAAAGGCCGCGCTGCTGAACAAGCGGCTAAAGTTGCCACGCAAGGTACTGCTCTGCGCGAAATTCATAAGGCAGCCAGCGATTACCAGTATAGTCGCTTTGAAGCGCGTGCGCAGCGCTTAGCTGACGGAAGCATCAAGGTCACCCGACTGGAAACAACCGGGGCAACGCTTTCACTCTCTGCCAAAGGCACAATTACCGCCGAGCCCGACAAAGAGTTTGCCGACTGGCCCCTCGAAGCATCTGCAGCCCTACGTGGTTCCGGAACGCTCGGCGAATGCTTCACCTCCTTAGGTTACGACCCAGGTAATCCTTCTGCGGACGGCCAGCGGCAAGGTCCCGCTTTTATGGCTTCAGGTTCTATCAACCATCTGCAAACAAACTTGCTGGATGCCTTAAGGGGTGGGCCTGCCAACGACCCTAGCCCTCGCGGCTCACCCACCACAGGCACTCCAAGTGGTGGCGGATTGCTCGATCGCCTTCGCCGTTAATCTATGCGCACCTTCACTGTGCTCTTCTGCTTATGTGCGATAAGCATCATGGCTGGGCTCTGTGCATTAAGCTTTGGCCGTGACGGGTTTAGTTTAGGCGAAAACGGAGAACTCTTCCTTATTCGACTACCACGCATCTTGGGCGCGCTGGCTGCAGGCTGGGCCCTCGGCATCGCAGGCAGCGCCCAACAAGGACTTTTTCGAAATCCATTAGCCGATCCTGGGCTGACTGGAGTTTTCGGTGGAGCCATCTTGGGCGTCACCCTCTTACTCGCGAGTTCAGCTGATTTCGCATGGAATAATGCGTGGGCCATGCCTGCGGCTGCAGCCTTAGGATCACTTGGCGCGATGGTTGTACTCATTTCCCTCGGACGGAACCAATCGACCAGCGGACTGCTTTTGGCCGGTCTCGGCATCAATGCACTCACCGGCGCAGCCACACTCGCGATGACGACTTGGGCGGAAGGTGCACGCAGCAGCATCACCACCGCACAACTGGGAAGCTGGTTAGGCATGCTGACGCTTGAGATTACCGTCGTGCCTGCATTTTTGGCGGTTGTCGCTGGCGTACTCTTACTAACAACCGCCAAAGACCTCGATCGATTAGCTCTCGGGGAATCTGCCGCCCAACATTTGGGAACAGACACACGAAGGGTTTTCTTGCGACTGGCAGTGCTAACCGCCCTAGCTGCCGGCGCAGCGACCTGCCTTTGCGGACAAATTGCCTTCATCGGCTTACTTGCGCCCCACTTAGCACGTGCCCTTGTCGGCGCCAACCATCGCTGGAGTCTGCCGACCGCAGGCTTGATTGGTTCCATTTTGCTACTTGCTGCGGATACCGCAGGTCGGACGCTATTCGCCGA
>CANHHS010000066.1 GCA_947460445.1 Opitutia bacterium
GGCCGATGACCCTGGCTTACTAATAACGACCACCACGCGGGTTTCCTCGAGAACAATACTGGCTTCAATTTGCGGTGGCAGCGGCGTCGGCGCTTGTGTGGTTAAACGGAAAAGCTCTGCAGTTGATTGATCGATTTTTAGCCCAGTCAGCTGATTCGTTACGCTCGAGGGACGCAACTTGCCATCAGCCACTTCCCAGGTCGCTGAGATAACTGCATTCCCTAAAGTTAATTCGCTTTTACCGGGCTCACTCTGATTCACAACGTTCGCAGACGCCACTCCAGGTTCCTTGCCCGCAAAGGTAATGTCCTGGGCTGATGCGATAGAAGCTAAACAGAAAAACAGGAGCGTTCGGACCATGGCGTATTTAGGTCAAATTCCTGAATCCTGCCGACCCACAAAATAACAAAAAAGCGACCCGCAAAGGTCGCCTTGGTGACACAGGGAAAGCCCTTTAAAGGCTCAACCCCACAAGCGCTTCTTATGGCGCGAGTTCTTCGAACGTTTACGACGCTTATGCTTGTTCATCTTTAAGCGACGTTTCTTCTTGAGGCTTCCCATGGGTGAATGGCTATGAATTGCCTACTTCAGACGACTTTCTCAAGCCAAAAGCGTTAGGCAAGGGTTGTGACAGTCGCCCAAACGCCTGACCCCCAGGCGGGCTCGAGCGCCGCACGTACTCTTGCTAGATCAACAGGGCCGTCCACCAAGGCAAAACACGCGCTTCCACTACCCGTCATCACTGCCGAAATTCCGAGCTCGGATTTGAGGGCAGTAAGCCCGTTCGCAAGCTCTGGGTGCTGGGCGAAGACGGGAGCCTGCAGGCTATTACCGAGTTTAACCACGGCCTCAGGATTGGATAAGGCGGCAGCCAAAGCAGCTTCCGCATCCGACTCTTTAGCATAGCTGCCGTCTGCAGCGAGCCAACCGTAGGCATGACCAGTGGAAACTCCAAAAGCAGGTTTAATCAAGAGCACATGACGCCCGTGGTAAGCGACGGCTTGAGAGCCGGAAAGCCTCTGCAATAACTCACCTCGCTGACGCATCACCGTCGGCACAGGGTCGATAAAGAAAGAACAGTCGGAGCCGACGGATGTCGCAAGCTCACGCAAACGGACATTATCGAAAGGACGACCGGATACCGTGTTCAGTATATGCAATGCTGTCGCAGCATCGGAACTGCCACCACCCAAACCAGCACCATGCGGCACCTGCTTGCCGAGTGAGAAATGTCCATAAGGTGCAGACGGATAAGCTGCACGAAATATGGCAGCTGCACGGAGTACTAAGTTGGAACCGTCAACGGGAATAGAGGCGTCGTTACAGTCCATTGTGTACACAACGCCACCGGGCGAAAATTCCAACGTATCAGCAAGTGCAAGCGGGACGACACAACTGACAAGACGATGAAATCCATCAGCCTCGCGTCCGACAACAGCAAGGGAGAGGTTAAGTTTAGCTGGGGCTCGTAGGGTGAGCTTCACACCAACACGTTGGTCAGTCACTTGCGTGTGGCAACCCTGCACCCTGAGTATATTCAGGAACTATTGAGACAAACCGTTGTCTCCCAGAAGTCTTCATGCGCATCGCCCTGCCCTGCATAGTTTTTTACCTGATGGTCCTGTCCTTGGCCGCAAACGTGACCAATGCGGCTGAGGCACTGCCACTTGTCGAAGCTCGTAAACAATTCACCAGCTGGGATCGTTCAATTCACAACGGCCTGCTCTATAACGCAGAATGGTCTGAAGATGGCATACGTTTCGCGTACGACTGGCAAAAAGATGATGGTAAACGCGTACGGAGAGAACTCGACTGCACAACAGGTGTCATCAGCGACATCCCGCTCACGCCCTCACCAAAAACAAATGAGGTAAAACCAGTAACGACTCGTAAAAAAGCTAGCACGCGCGCCGGGAAAATAATGAGTGCAGGGGCCTATAACTTTACCTCCAGCAACCAGAAGTGGAAAGTTAAGTATACTGGAAATGTGTTGATCATCGAATCAGGAATTGCGGGCGACAATACATCGCGACGACTTGCACCGTCGGTAGGCCCTGAAGCTTTTTGGGAAGGCACTCCGCGTTGGTCACCCGATGGCAGCCACTTCGCTATTTGGCTATCGCGTAAAGTGGACACACGTAAATTAACCGTTCGCGAAGCTTCGACAGGTAAAGAAACAACCACAAGTTACGCGGTGGCGGGTGATACGCTGCCAGAAAGCAGAGCTTGGGTCTTCTCGGTTGCCACAGGCGTTGGCACACCTGTGCCGACAAAACTACTTGAGCACATTTACTCCGCTGACCGACTGGACTGGACGCCCGACGGCACACGCCTACGCACAGAATACGTTCTCCGTGGTTTTACTGGCTTTGGCATACTTGAATTTGATACCCGCCAGGGCGTTTGGCGAAAAGTTATTGAGGAGTATGATCCTAAATTTAGTTTTTATAATGGCCTACATTTTCGCCATGATTTAGATGCCGACACGTCACTTTGGATGTCCGAGCGAACCGGGTGGAGTCACCTTTACCGAATCGACTTACGTACAGGTCGCACCCTGAACGCGCTAACCGCTGGCAAATGGGTTATGCGCAAAGTTGTGCATGTCGATTCCACCCAAGGATTCGTCCTTGTCGAGGCACTCGGACTCAACACTGCCGAGAACCCCTACCAAGCGCACCTCTGTCGCGTTAACCTCGACGGTACAGGATTCACCGATCTCACGCCCAGCAACGCTCACCACGAAATTAACCTGTCTCCCAACGGGAAGTATTTCCTGGATACGGCTTCACGGCCAGACCTTCCGCCGACCTACAGCGTGCGTCGCACAAACGACGGATCGATTGTCGCTACACTTGGTGTCGCTGATATTTCCCGAGCGACACAGGCCGGCTGGGCTACGCCCATTCCATTCCACACCAAAGACCGTGATGGTAAGTATGATATCTGGGGCGTCATCCATCGACCAAAACCCTTCGACCCAACCAAGCGCTACCCAGTTCTCGAATACATCTATGCAGGGCCGCACGACTCATTTACACAGGCAGGCTTCGCGCCGTGGTGGTATGACGTCGTCCGCGAACCCAATATCAACGGATTCTATGTCGTGCAGATTGACGGCCTCGGCACCCGCAACCGCGGACGTGAATTCCATCAACGCGCTTGGCAAAACTTACGGGATGCGGGATTACCAGACCGCATTCTCTGGATGCAAGCAGCAGCAAAAGTTGAACCGCAAATGGACCTTTCGCGTGTCGGCATTTTTGGTGGCTCAGCTGGCGGACAAAATACTGTCTTTGCACTTCTTGATCACGGCGACTTCTATCGAGTAGGGGCCGCAGACTGTGGTTGTTATGATAACCGCCTAGACAAAATTTGGTGGAACGAACAATGGCTTGGTTGGCCGATTGGCCCTGCGTATGACTATAACCGTTGCGCGAATTTCGCGGAAAAACTTCGTAACCCCCTTCTGATAACCGTTGGTGAAATTGATATCAACGTCGACCCGCGCAGTAGTAGCGAACTTAGGGATGCCTTTATCGCCGCAGGCAAAGGCAGCTTAGTCGACTACCGCGTCGTACCTGGCATTGGCCACGGGGCCTGTGAGCAAGATGACATGCGACAAGTCCGTCTTAATTTCTTTATCAAACACCTCGGCAGTCCGGAACCACGTTAAGCTCAGCCCCGCGGGTGAGCTTTTCGATGAACTTCACGAAGCTTGGCAACGGTGAGATGCGTGTAAATTTGCGTCGTAGAAAGGGATGCGTGGCCGAGTTGCTCCTGAACGTGACGTAAATCTGCGCCATTGGACAAAAGGTGCGTGGCGCAGGCGTGGCGTAATTTATGCGGCGTCAAATCCATGGGCAAACCCGCTGCACGTAAACGTGCTTTGAGCATTAACTGAACCGCACGTGGCTGGAGTGCGCCGGAACGACGTGCCAGCAAGAGTGGATCCGTTCGTTTAGCTCCACCACGGAGGGCTAAATAATCGCGTACCGCAGTAATTGCCATTTCGCCAACTGGCACCACGCGCTCTTTAGACCCTTTACCGAGAACCCGCGCCAGACCTGTGGTTAAATCAACGTCGCCCACGCAAAGTCCACAAAGCTCGGAAACGCGTAAGCCGCCTCCATAGAGAAGTTCAAGGGCTGCACGGTCGCACGCGCGGGTTAGGGGTGACTCCCGCGACGTCACTTTACCTTCCGGCTCAACCAAGAGTGCATCGGTTTGATTTTCAGTTAAAATTTTTGGTAGCGAGCGTGGCAACTTCGGTAAGGTCAACCCAGCAGCTGGTGTGGCTTCAATGCCGCCACGCTCACGTAGATCCGCAAGGAAGGCGCGCACGGCTGACACTTGATTGTGCACCGAGGTACGCGCATGCGACTTCTGTCGTTCGATAACAAAATCACGCAAGTTCCGTGCACTGACAGACGACCAATCACCTTTCCAGCCTGTACCCTTCGCCAACCAATGGGCAAAACCTTTGAGTGAACGGCCATAGGTGAGACATGTCCTAGGGGAAAGACGACGTCCTGCTAACTGCCTGCTAAGAAAATCTGCAACCGTCGGTTGGCCTGGCCATGCCGCCGCATCGGCGCTCGTCTCAGAACGGCGACGTTTCACGCAGGTTTACGACCATGCTCAGCACGGACCGTAATACCAATACCGCCACGCACCTCAAATACTCCGGTGACTTCGCACCAAATCGGGTCGAGGGCTTTAACGAGGTCGTCGAGGATCTTGTTGGTAAGATGTTCGTGGAAAACACCCTGGTTGCGGTAGGACCAAAAATATAATTTCAGCGACTTTGATTCAACAATCCGCGGACCTGGTATGTATCGAATGGTGATGGTTGCGAAATCGGGCTGGCCTGTTGCCGGACAAAGACAGGTGAATTCGGAAGTGGATAGCTCGACAGTGTACTGTCGACCTATGTTCCGATTTGGAAAGGTCTCTAGGGTGGTTTGTGGCTGATTCTGAACATTCCCTAGGTGGGAAAGACCAGAGAGGTCCTCGGGCTTGGTTGCCATACAACAAGGGAACCAAACTACCGTGCGGAGACAAGGTTTCCTTGCTTTAAAGCCAAAGGACAAGGCGGAGGCCCTTTGTTCATCGACCTATCCCGCTTCCCTCTTGCCTCAACGCTGTCTACAGATTGCCTCTTTGAACGCATGGAACCTAGGCACATTGCCATCCTCGGTGCCTCTGGCTCCATCGGCCAGTCTACCCTCGCAGTTGCTCGCGCTCACCCCACCCGACTACGCGTGTCGGGTCTAGCCGCCCGTGCGAATTGGGAAGCACTGGTTGCGCCTGCCAAAGAATTCCACGTCAAGGTGATTGCCATAACAGATCCACAGGCAGCGGCAGCGGCACGTGCTTCAGGAAAATTTGCCCAAGGCGTGCGCATTCTTGAAGGAATCGAAGGTGTTACTGAAGTCGCGTGTTTGCCCGAAGTACAAACCGTTGTTTTAGCCATTGTCGGTACGGCCGGACTTCACCCAACCCTTGCGGCGATTCGTGCGGGTAAAACAATTGCCTTAGCGAGTAAGGAAATCCTTGTGCTCGCCGGTAATACGGTGACGAGCCTTGCACGTGAAAAAGGCGTTCAACTTTTACCCGTCGACAGCGAGCATAACGCCCTACACCAACTTTTGCGCGGAAAACGCAGCGACGAAATTTCCCGCCTGATACTTACCGCATCAGGTGGACCCTTTCGCACACTACCCCTTGAGAAGTTAAGCGACGTTACACCTGAAGACGCGCTGCGTCACCCTAACTGGTCGATGGGACCAAAGATCACCATCGACTCAGCCACAATGGCGAACAAAGGCCTCGAAATCATCGAGGCACGCTGGCTCTTTGATTTACCGGAATCACGGATTGATGTGGCGATTCATCCACAGAGCATCGTCCATGCGATGGTTGCACTGAGTGACGGCACCTTTCAGGCTCAACTCAGCTCGCCATCAATGGCATACCCAATTCAAGACTGCCTGCTCGCACCTGAACGCCCTGCCTGCCCTGCACCGCGACTTGATTTCTCACAAACGCTTAACTTGGAGCTCTCGCCGCCAGACATGAAGCGCTACCCCATGCTTAATTTAGCACGCCAAGCCGCAAAGAGCGGGGGCACCCTCCCGGCAATATTTAACGCCGCCAATGAAGTCGCCGTCACTGCTTTCTTGGCCCGACGCCTTCGCTTCACGGACATCAGCCGAATTGTTGAAGAAGTTTTAAGCGCATCAGGATCCGCCACTGAATCTCTTAATTCTGTACTCGCAGCTGACACGGAAGCACGCCGAATGGCTGAACTGAAGGTTCTTTAACCTTTAGCGCACTAGACTTTATCGTAACGATACTACGCAAACTCACTTTTTACCCATGCCACTCTCCTTCCAAGAACTCTTCGGTAATGCCTGGGGCATCGGCTTAGCTATTATCTTTTTTGGCGGCTCCATATTTGTCCATGAACTTGGCCATTTTCTCGCCGCACGGTGGCGCGGGTTAAAAGTCGAACGCTTCTCGATTGGCATGGGTCCGCGTGTCTTTGGTTGGACAGGAAAAGATGGCGTGGATTATCGCATCTCACTTTTCCCGATTGGTGGTTATGTCGCCCTACCGCAAATGGCAGATATGTCAGGGGTTGAAGGCGAAAATGAAGAGAGCGCGGAAAAACTTCCGCCTATTTCGTATGCCGATAAAATGTGGGTCGCTGTCGCCGGCGCATTTTTTAATGTCATCTTTGCATTCTTCCTCGCCTGCATCCTCTGGAATGTGGGTATGCCTATGCAGGAAGGCAGCGAGACGACCGTGGTCGGCCATGTTGACAAAGCTATCGGCAACGGTGGCACGCTCGCTGACTTAGGTGCTGCCAACACCGTCCCTGGACCCGCCTACCGTGCAGGCATACTGCCGGGTGACCGTATCTTAGCGGTCGATGGCAACAGCGTCAGCCAATGGCACCAAATCACCGAAGCCATTATGCTCGGGAATCGAAAAGATGCGGCAGGTAAACCTTCCTGCGTTCTCACCATCGAACGAGCAGGTGTCATCAAAGATATCGTCCTGCAGCCCGAGCTCGTCGAAATGAATAGCACGACGAAAGATCGTCTTCGACTGACAGGCATGGAGCCACGTACAAGCGTACTCCTGGGAGCACCCTTACCCAACTCACCCGCCGAGAAAGCTGGAATTAAGGCAGAAGATGAAGTTGTTGCAGTCGATGGACAAACTGTCTTCGGCGCTGACTCCTTTATCGATTTACTACGGGTCGACCTACCTGGGGCACGCAAACTTACCATCAAACGCAGCGGACAAGAGCAAACCATTGAAGTCACCCCTGTGCCAATGCTTCGTACCAATCCAATCGGGGCGATTACCCACGGAGAGAATGGCGAATTTCGTGTCGTCCTGATTCCAGTACCCGATGCGGTGAATAAGGATAAAGTTCGGCTCGTTATCCATAGCGCAACCGGAGACAAAGCTACGACCGAAGCCCTTTCCCTTGGCACAATTTTAGATAAAGCGGACGGTCGTGAGATTACCGCCATACGTTCGCTCGAAGACCTCGTTGAAGTAGCAAGCCCTGGTGGCCGAGATCTCAACATCTTCTGGAAGAGCGGGACCACAGATGGAAATCTCATCTTACGTAAAGCTACCGCACGCATTGTTCAACCTGCCGCTACCCCATCGATCGGTGCCGATATTCATTCGCGCGCCGTCATTATCAAGCGTACACCCATCGATCAATTTGTGGGAGCGTTTTGGTCGACGATTAACACACTGACTCGTCTGTTTGACCGCAGTTCTGACATTCACCTCAATCAACTCATGGGGGCAATTTCGATTGCAAAAATGTATGTCAATTTATCGGAAGACATCCGACTCGTCATCTGGTTCTCCGTGGTCATCAATATCAACCTCGCGATCCTAAACTTGCTGCCAATACCTGTACTCGACGGCGGTCATATGCTTATTGCCACGATTGAACGTATCCGCCGTCGCGCCCTGCCTTCGAAAGTCGTTATCTGGGTTCAGTATGTCTTTGTCGGCCTGTTTATGGCACTCATGGCTTATGTACTCCTCAATGATGTCCGACGTTGCTCGGGCGATGGAGATGCCCGCTTGCGAAACGAACTCCTCCAGCGGCACGTTCTGCGTACGGTCGAGTTTAATAAATAAGCTCAGGCCTTAAGGCATAATCCACTTACCTTTTTCCTTAATAAGATCGACGAGTTGGTCGACGGCTTCTTCTTGCGGAATATTGAATTTTACCGGCGTCTTGCCGACGTAGAGATTAATTTTTCCAGGGGCGCCGCCAACATAACCAAAGTCAGCATCGGCCATTTCGCCTGGCCCATTCACAATACACCCCATCACCGCAATGGTAACACCCTTGAGGTGGTCAGTGCGTGCTTTTACCTTCTGGGTCGTCGACTGAATGTCGAACA
>CANHHS010000067.1 GCA_947460445.1 Opitutia bacterium
CCGGTGACGCTTGATGGTAAAGCCTGGGCCCGTCTTTAAGACTTCACCGTCATCAAAGAGTTTAGACCAATCCGGAAAGAAGGCGTCGGCTTCAGGTTCTTGGTCCACATGGGTTAGCAAAAGTTCGCTGCACCCTGAGAGACCTTCGGCATAAAGTTGCGCACCGCCTGCCAAGAAAAGTGTTTTTTCAGGTTCAAGCTTTCGCAATGCATCCCAGCCGCTGACAGTGGTGACACCGGGTGTGGTAAAACCTGTTCGTGAAAGCACCACCGTGGTGCGACCGGGTAGCGGACGTCCAATCGAAGCGTACGTCAGCCGTCCCATGACCAAGACGTGCCCCATGGTTGTTGCTTTGAAGAAAGCGAAGTCTTCAGGAATATGCCAGGGGAGTTTATTCCCTTTACCAATGGCACGGTTACGTCCGACGGCCGCGATGGCAATGAGTGGTCGGCCAATGTCCATCGTCAGATTGCCACCGGTGCTTTAATCCCAGGGTGTGGGTCGTAGCCTTCAATGGTCACGTCTTCGAATTTAAATGCAAAGAGATCGGTGACGGCAGGATTGAGATGGAGCGTGGGGAGTTTGCGGGTCTCCCGGCTTAACTGTAAATCAACCTGCTCAACGTGATTGAGGTAAACGTGTGCATCCCCGAATGTATGCACGAAGTGTCCAGGTTTGAGGCCTGAGACTTGCGCAATCATGTGAGTGAGTAGGGCGTAGCTGGCGATATTGAAGGGAACGCCTAAGAAAAGATCCGCACTGCGCTGATACAGTTGGCAACTGAGACGTCCATCGCCCGAGACGTGAAATTGGAAGAGGGTATGGCAAGGGGGCAGGGCGACTTGATCAGCTTCTTGTGGGTTCCAGCCTGTGATAATGTGCCGTCGTGAAGCCGGTTTGGTTTTGAGATCACTCAGCAGGCGACGAATTTGATCTACGCCATCTTTCGCGTAGGTTCCGTCGGATTGACGGGTGGCGCCGAAGTTGCGCCATTGATGTCCGTAGATGGGACCGAGATCGCCAGCTTCGCGGCCAAATTTCCCACACTGTTCGGCCGTTGCCCACTCATTCCAAATCGTCACTTGATGTTCGTTCAGCCATTGATTGTCCGTTCGACCCGAGAGAAACCAAATCAGTTCTTGGATAATCGAACGCACATGAACCTTTTTTGTCGTCACCAACGGGAAGCCTGCTGCGAGATCAAAACGAAGCTGTGCCCCGAAGATTCCTAAAGTGCCGACGCCCGTACGATCTGCGCGACGTTCGCCATGCTGGCGGACGTGTTTCAAAAGATCGAGGTAGGCTTGCATCGGCGAGGGCGAGGTTGGCGGGTAAAGAAGAAAGGGGAAAGACGAAATCGTGTAACGCGGAGGTGCGTCTGAAAATAGTGAAGGGATGGCGGGATAGACCCGTGCTTCAGGCATTGTCTGTGCCTGGCTGCCCTTAATTCATTGACCCCCCGCCCTCTGCCTTATCCCTTTAGAGGAGCGATTATGAGTGACCCTACGCACGACCTAAATGCTATTTCCAACGACCTGCATGCAGTGCGTAAGGAGAAATTAGCCATGCTCCGTGCGGGTGGCGAAGACCCTTACCGCTCGAATTGGTCGCAGACCCATGTGGCCACCGATTGTCCCGGGCTCATGCCAGACGGGGTTGAAGAAGGTCCAGAGGTTTCTGTGGCCGGTCGCATTGTCGCCCTTCGTGTCATGGGCAAAGCCAGTTTCGTCAAGCTGCTCGACCGCTCAGGTATTATCCAATGCTACTTCACCCGCGATGCCTTGGGAGACCGTTACGATGCCCATTTCAAAAAACTCGTCGACCTCGGTGACTTTGTCGGCGTGCGCGGTACACTCTTTCGCACGAAGACGGGTGAGGTCACCGTACGTGCCGCTGAATATGGTTTAGTTTCTAAAGCGCTGCGTCCACCCCCCGAGAAATTCCACGGACTCGCGGACCCTGAACAAGTCTACCGTCAGCGCTATTTAGACCTCATTTCGAATGCTGATTCGCGGCGCCGGTTGCTCATGCGCAGCCGCATTATCGAGTCGATCCGTCGTTTCCTCTGGTCGCGTAACTTCTTAGAAGTCGAGACACCCGCTTTGCATGGCGTCGCCGGTGGTGCTGCGGCTCGTCCGTTTATCACTCACTTCAATGCTCTCGATTGTGATTTCGCGCTCCGTATTGCGCTCGAGTTGCACTTGAAGCGCTGCCTGGTGGGTGGCATTGACCGCGTCTTCGAAATTGGCCGCGTGTTCCGTAATGAAGGACTCTCGCGGAAGCATAACCCTGAGTTCACTATGTTGGAGGCTTACCAAGCCTATACGGATTACCGTGGTATGATGGAGCTCATCCGTTCGCTTATTCAGAATATCTGTCGTGAAGTTATCGGGTCCACTGCGATTGAACGCGCCGAAGGTGGTACCATTGAGCTGGGCGGCGAATGGCGTGAAGTACGCTATAAGGATTTAATCCTCGAGCGCACTGGCGACCCACAATGGTTCTCGCGGACTAAAGCGGAGAAGGTTGCCGCTTGTCATAAACTCGGCCTCGATGAGCCCCGCGAAGATTGGGAAGACCATGAAGTCACCAACGAAGTCTTCGGTAAGCTGATTGAGCCAGGTTTGATTCAACCAACCTTTGTTACCCACATCCCGAAGGAGCTTTGTCCGTTAGCTAAAATCACGGCAGATGATCCCACGACCATTGATGTCTTCGAACTGTGTATCAATGGACAAGAAATTGCCCCTGCTTACTCCGAACAGAATGACCCGGACGTGCAGCGTAAGATGTTGGAAATCCAAGCAGGAGCCGAGACTCAGAAAATCGACGAAGATTTCTTGCTCGCGCTGGAGCACGGCATGCCGCCTGCAGGCGGTCTCGGTGTCGGCATTGATCGTCTCGTTATTCTTCTGACGGGCGCCGCCAATATTCGTGACACGATTCTCTTCCCGACATTGCGACCTGAGACGCCCGCCTAATTTACGATAGATCGACAGTGCACTGGACCCTTCAACTTGCTCTCCGCCAACTCTTCCCGCCCGGCAGAGTTTTTCCAGCTTTTGCGGGCATCTCGATTCTTGGCGTTGGTCTAGGGGTTGCGGCTTTGTTGGTGGTGCAGACGGTGATGAATGGTTTTGGTGAAGAACATCGGCTGCGTATTCGTGAATCGTACGGCGACATTCGAGTTTTCTCAGCCTCGCCCATTGAACACCCGGAAGAACTTGCCGAAGCGGTTGCCCAAGACCCTGAAGTGATTTCATCCACGCCTTATGCGGAGGGCCCGGCCTTAGCCCGTGCGGGCGATTATTCATCCATCGCTTTTGTGCGTGGGGTTATCCCGACGGATAAAAGTCTGCCCGCACGACGTTATGTGACCGATGGTACATTGGACGGATTGGACGACGGTCGGGTGGTTTTAGGTGCTGGCTTAGCACGACAATTGCGCGTGCGCGTGGGCGATAAAGTTGATCTCTGGTCACCCTCGCTGGCTGAACAGGCTGAGCGTGGTCGCGCACCGTTACCTGCGGAAATGGAAGTGTGTGCGATTCTGCGTACAGGGTTTACCGAGATTGATGATCGGGCGGCTTTAATCCCCCTGCGTCGATTCAGTGAGCTCTGGGCTTTGGGTAAACGTGCACACGGGATTATTATCCGGATTAAAAATCCGGCGAATGCGGAAGTCGTTGCGGCGAGACTTGAGGCTAAGAATCCGGTTGGACGTTACATTCCCTGGCAGGCAGAGAAGCGCAATTTGCTCGAAGCCATTCGTTTCGAAAAAACCATGCTCTTCTTCTTGATGTTCATCATCACCCTCGTCGCTTCGTTCTCCATCGGTAGCACGCTTTTCTCATCGGTCATTCGTCGCTCTCGTGAAATCGGTGTACTCGCAGCCCTCGGTGCGCGCCCTGCAGCCATCGCGACGGTCTTTACGACTCAAGGCTTTTTGATTGGACTCCTTGGGACGCTCTTTGGATTTGGGCTCACCTTCCTTATTCTCGGTGGCAGAGATCTTATTTTAAGTACCATCAATGCCTTGTTTGGTGACGGCGATATGGTTGGGCAGATGTATCAATTTAGTGCGGTACCTTTGCATTATGATGCGGCTGATTTTGTGACCGCAGCAGTATTCACCCTCCTGACGACTTCCTTTGCCGGTTTAGTGCCCGCCCTTTGGGCTGCACGTCGCCGGCCAACGGAGGCTATGCGCGATGTCTGAACCTGTCCTTCAAGCAAAAGGTCTAACGAAGTCTTATCGCTCAGCGACAGGACTTCTGGAAATCCTTCGTGGCATTGATCTAACCGTTGAAGCGGGAGAATCTATTTCAATCCGTGGTGCATCAGGCGCAGGAAAGACAACCTTGCTGCAAGTTCTCGGAGGCCTCGATGCCCCGAATAAAGGCGAACTCAGCTGGATGGGTCGTCGCGTGGACAAGCTCCGGTCAACGGCTCTCGCAAGTTTACGTTCACAGCATATCGGATTCGTCTTCCAGAATTACCAGTTAATGCCTGAGCTTGGGGCACAAGATAACGTAGCCTTGGCTGGTCGGATTGCTGGAATGTCTCTGCTTGAAGCGCGTACACGTGCCTTTGAACTCATTAAACTAGTTGGGCTGTCGAGTCGTAGCCGACATTTACCTTCGGCACTTTCGGGTGGCGAATGCCAACGTGTGGCCTTGGCGCGCGCACTCATGAATCGCCCTGCTTTGCTTTTAGCCGACGAGCCAACGGGTAACCTCGACGAAGTTACCGCTGTTGAAATGATGAATCTCTTGCTATCAATTTCGCGCGAACAAGGCGCCGCCTTGGTCCTTGTCACCCACAGTTCGGAATTTGCACGGTTAGCTAGCCGCCAATTGATCCTGCGTGCGGGTGGTCTTTTGAACGCATAATTTGACATCACTCCGAATCCACACCCTATCTTTTCCTATGTCCTCCTCCACAACTTCTGTTTCGCAAGCCCTTCACTGGCGTTACGCTACCAAAAAATTTGATACACGTAAGATTCCTGATGCCACTTGGGAAGTGCTGCGTCAGTCGCTAAGCCTGACGCCTTCCTCCTACGGCCTCCAGCCTTGGAAGTTTGTCGTCGTCGAAAACCCTGCCCTTCGCGCTAAACTCAAGCCGCACTCCTGGGATCAGACACAGATTGTCGACGCCTCTCACTTGGTCGTCTTTACGCATCGTACGGAGATTACCGAAGCGGATGTGAATCGCTTTACCCAACTCATTAGTACGGTGCGCGGCGTACCTGCGGAGAAAATTGAGCCTTACCGTCAGATGATGTTGGGCGGCGTGGTGAAAGGTAAAGATGCTGCCGGACAAAAAGAGTGGGCAGCGCGCCAACTTTATATCGCCCTTGGACAACTCATGGCGGTCGCCGCTGTGCTCGAGATTGATACCTGTGCGCTCGAAGGTATCGACCCCGCTAAGTACGATGAGATCCTTGGCTTTAAGGGGACGGGTTATCAGACGGTAGTTGCGTGTGCCCTCGGTTACCGTGCGACGGATGACCAGTATGCGCAGGCACAAAAGGTACGTTTCCCGACGGACCAAGTGGTGACCAAGCTCTAAGCGCTCGGCGCCTTTAGCTTCGTAGCCAACTCAGGAAGGACTCGTCGTCGACGAGGACTTCTGGGTCGCCGTATTCGGGTGAAAGAGCGGCGCGGTAGGTTTCGGCTCCGAATCTTCGGCAGTGTAAGAGGACACGTGCACTTTGTCCGGGGGCTCGGACGAGACGTCCCAGTGCTTGGTTTACTTTGCGCATACCTGGGCGCACATACGCTAAAGCGAACGGATCTTCTGCGCCCGCTTGTTCAAACATCTTACGCCGTGCCTCTTGCAGCGCATTGACCTCAGGAAGGGCGGGTCCGATGACGACGGCAGTCCCGATTCGTCCACCGAGTAAATCGATGCCTTCCCCGAGGGCACCACCGACAATCAGACAGAGAATTGAACCCGGTTGTAGCGATTGGTCGAGGAAGCGGCTCATGCCATCGGGACGTAATCCGCGCGGCTGGGTTGCAATCAGCGCACGCGGGTTTGTTGCTTTCAAAACAGCGGCAACTGACTCGGCATATTTATAGGAAGGAAAAAATGCCGCCACCGGTCCTTCCGCTTCGGCGAGTTGAGCTAATGTCTCTGCCGTCTTGGCGTGATGTTGTTCGCGGGTTTTGTAGCGCGTATCCACACGACCATCAATGGCCACGCGGTAGGCTTCATGGCGCCATGGCGCAAGTGCATCGATGCGAACAAGATTTTCGGGCTCAAGTCCGCAATCAGCGGCGAGCGCTCCGCGTGGACCCGGTGTACCTGTCAGCAAAAGTGTGTGCGCTTGTTGCTGCAGGCGTTCGCCGATAGTTTTTGCGGCGGTTAAGCAATCGAGGTGCAAGGTGCTACCTTCGGGTGACCATAACAACCAGCCAGCATCCATAGATTCAAGGCGTGCCTGCCAGAGCACGGCATTCATGGCTACCCGCGCAGCTCTTTCGGGCAGAGTGTCAACGTCGAGCGGATGTTCAGCAGCGAGAACGATGAATCGATCAGCATGTCCGCTAGCCTCTAAGCGATCATCGGGGTCGACTGCATCTGCTTTCGGTAAGCGTTGGAGAAAAGCCGACCAAGCGAGTAGGGCATCAATCCATTGCCGAGGCGCTTGGGCCGTTGCGAGTTCGTTGGCAGCATCTTCGACGGCTGTCGCATTGGCGCTGAGTGAAAGGCATTCAGCAACGCGCTCGGGTAAGTTATGGGCTTCGTCGACAATCAGTACGTGGTCGCTTTCGAACCAACCCGGGAGCAGTTCGAGTGCGGGGCGCTGAGCGGGTGAAAAGAGATAGTTATAGTCACAGATGACGACGTCGGCCTCTGCCACCATCGCTTTAGTAATCAACCAAGGAGGGACTTTTGCCATCCGTCCGAGTTGTCGCACGAGTCCCAAATCAGCACCCTGTTCTAAAAGTTTAGCGGGTATGATTCCTGCTTTAGCCCAATTTCGCCGAATATCTGTCGGGTCGTCCGGCATGCCTTCAAGTTCATGTTCGATGCGTGGACGTAAAACGACTGCCCGCAATTCTTTGGAGGTAGCGAGGCGGCGGAGTTCTGTAATGACCTGGAGTTGTCCCGTACCCTTGCCAGTGACATACATTAATTTCCCAGCGCGCCCTGAGCGTAGCAACGAGAGGCCATGTCGAAGGGATGACGAAGTTTTTCCAAATCCGGTCGGTGCAACGAAGAGACGTAATGGATTCCCCGTGCTTGCTTCTAGTTCTTCGCCAGCGGTTAGCCACTCGGGCCGAGGGTCGGCAAAAGGTAATCGGTCGGGTAGGGCGAGCAGTCGTGCGTGTGACTCGCGGCGATTCTCGGCATGCGCTGCAATCGCTTCCGCCTGCGACAGCAGCGCTTGTTCCGCCATCTCATCGAGGGCAACGGCTTGGACGGTGCCATCAGCGGGATCGACGAAAACAACTTCGCCGGTCACTGATTTCACTTCGGGTCGAATGCGAGCGGCATGACAGTAAACTGCGAGCTGTAGAAAATGGTGTGGGTAGCGCTCGCGCAATTTTCCGGGTGCACGCGGCAGTCCGCCAAGGACAGTTTTGATTTCCCGAATGCAGACATCACCGTTCGTTTCGCGCCATTGGTCTGCACGACCCGCGATAGCTAATGTCCAGCCCAGCGACTTAATTTCGCAGGCTACACTGACTTCAAACTGCCAGCCATCGTTCGTGGATTCAGCTTGTTGGCGTAGTGTTTCATGCCACTGACGACCAGCTTCGGCTCGCCATGCAGGTACGCTTGCCCCTGTGGCAGGTCCAGGTCGGAACGTTGCAAAACTTTGAGCGCTCAAGTCAATGCGCCAAGCCTTGGTATCGATGCGCATTAGGGGAGTACGTAATGGACTTCACCCACTGCCCAGCGTTCTAAATCTTGGGCAAGATCTTGGACATCTGCCGTGCTAGCTGATTGAGCGTCGAGCGGTTGCGAAAGGACGCCCGTAGCGATTTCACGACGACTCCCGAGTCGGCCAAGCCAGTCAGCCTCTACAGGCCATCCTCCATCTTTTAATAATAACCAGAGGGCTTTGACGTACGCTGCGTCCGGGCGCGGACGATCTGCCATGGCGTGTAAGGTCTCGCGGGTAATTTGGAAAGCAACGGGGGCGGATTCGGGAGGTGGCGGGTTGCGACGAATAATGCCTGCAAGTCGACTCGCACGCTCGAGTGCTGTATGACTTTTTCCTAAACC